>JAJZFE010000382.1 GCA_021798655.1 Acidobacteriota bacterium
CGCTGCTGATAGTGGTCGGCGTTGGCCGTGTCGCCGAGTTCAGCCAGCATCCATGCGGCTTCGCGATAGGCGTTGTAGAACTCCAGCGTGGTGGCGCGGCGCGTCTCGGCGTTGTCGCCGCTCAGCTCGGGCGACCAGTCTACGTAGAGCCACACGTTCGACTTGTTCGCGTAGATGTCCTGCGCATCGAACTCCTTGTCCACATAAGCCAGCAGCTGCAACATGCGCTCGTGTTCCTTTTCGAGAAAGGCTTTGGAGCCGGTGGAGCGGTAGTACTGCGCGACGCCGGTGAACCAGAAGGCGGAGTAGCCGGGGATGCCGTTGACGTGCTGGCGCACGGGTGCGGGACCGAGCAGGCGGTCGAGCGTGTCCTCCATCAGAAAGTGGTCGTCGAAGGTGTCTTCGATGGTGCGACCCATCACGTCGGTGTCGCCCATCCAGCGGCCGCGGTCGCGCTTGGGCGAGTCCCACACGTCGTCCTGCATGCAGAGGTGAGCGGTGTACGCGCCGATTGCCCAGATGCGGTTGAGCGTTGGGTCCGAGGACTCGAACGAGCCCTGGTAGGTGACGGGATAGAAGATGTCGTCGGCGGCGATGGACTTGAAGCGCAGCTCCGGGCCGCCGCCCACGAAGGCGATCTTGGCGAAGCGGAAGGAGGTCTTGGGTCCGTGCGCGGTCTGGTGGGCGGCCACGTTCAGCAGGTTGATGCCGAGGTAGGGCGACTTCATCATCTCTTCGTAGGACTCGCCGTACTGGATGGTGACGAGTGCGGGCGCGGCGGAGTCGGAGACCAGTTCGAGACGGCCTGTGATCTCGCGGCCGAAGTCGAGGATCACGTTGGGAGCCTGCTGCGTGGGCAGCATCGTTGCCGAGAGCTTGATGGAAAGCTCTTTGGACGTGTCGCCGGTGAGTGCGCCGAGGCCGTCGATCTGGCTGGCAGATTCGGTGGCGTTGAGGAGGCTGTGCGCGACGATGCGGCGATGCGCGAGGAACGGCGAGATGCCGTCATAGCCGGGCCAGTCGTAGAGGCCCGCGTCGGCGTTCCACTGGAAGAGGTCGAGCGTGCTCTCGATGCCGCCGAGCGCCTGCACGGGCTGCCATGCGCCGTCGTCGAAGGCTGCGTTCTGCCAACCAGGAGACTCGGTCAGCGAGCTCTTCCAGCGGCCATCGCTCATCACCAGAGCGGTGCCCTGCACGCCCGGGAGCTGCGGCACAATCTTGGCGACGAGCACCTCGCCGAAGGTCTGTTGCATCACGAGCGCGCTGTTGGTGAAGCCGGTGACGCCGCGGCCGCGCACCACCTTCAGCGCGAGCACGTTGTTGCCGGGCTTCAGCGCTGCATCGACGGGTACGGCAAAGACGTGCATGCCCAGCGGCTGCGTCACGTCGCTCTCCACGTGCTGCACGCGGTTGCCGTTGAGGTAGATCTCAGCCGCGCGCGGCCCCGCTATATAGAGTGTGGCGTGCGCGGGGACTTGTTTGAGGGAGAACGTGGTGCGGAAGTAGTGCGGCTCCACCTGCTCGGTGGGCTTGGGGAAGGTGTAGCGGATCTGATCGGACTGGCGGGCAGCACGATCGGCAGCCGTCCAGATGTACTGCTCGGGCAGCGGTTGATGGATTGCGCCTTCGAGTGCGGCACCGGCTGCGCTGCTGACGGGATCGACGGTTGCGGGCGTCGTTCCGGTCTGCGGAAAAGCAGTCGCACTGGTGAGAGCTGCAAGCAGCAGGCTGCACGGAAGCAGCTGCAGGGAAGGCTTGATTCGAGCGGGCATGGGCGCATCCAGTAGAGAGTTTTCGCCGCCACGGAAGAGAATCGCGTGAGGCAGTTCCCGTTTATACGCGGCTTCGATAGAGTTAGCAATGCCTGCCGACAGGTTGGATCTATTGATGCGTCAACACCTCTTCATCGCGAGCTTGATGGCTGCAGTGTGCGGCAGCGTAGTCGCGCAGACGCCCGCGTTGCCGCCGGGATTCAACTACACCGAAACGCAGGCGGCAGGCTCGATGCTCGATCCGCTGCGACGTGCGGATGGTACAGAGATTCGCACGCGCGCTGCGTGGAGTCGCCATCGCGCACAGCTGCTGCAGGCGTTTGCAGAGGATGTCTACGGCAGGGTTCCGGAGGCTGCGCTCCATCTACCGTTGCGTTCCAAGGTGGTGGAGCAGGATGCGCCAGCGTTCGATGGCCTTGCGATTCGGAGACAGGTGGATATCTCGCTCACGCCTGGCGAGGATGCGTTGGTGATGCATCTGCTGTTGTATCTGCCTGCGGCTGAGGCGCGGCGTGCGCGTGTTCGCGTGCCCGCTATTGTGGGGCTCAATTTTCAGGGCAACGCGTCCGTCAGCGATGACCCAGGCATACGCGCGACGCCGGTGTGGCAGGCTGCAGCAAGGCGCGGCGATCCGCCCGTGCGGGTGCCGTTCGCCGAGGCCAGTCGCGGTGCACAGCGTACGCAGTGGCAGGTGAAGATGCTGCTGCAACGCGGCTACGGTTTTGCAACGGTGTACTACGGCGACATTGAGCCGGACTACAAGAACGCAGCGCAGCTTGGAGTCCGTGCACGTTACGTTGACGCCGGACAGAGCGAGCCGGCGCCGGATGCGTGGGGCGCAATCAGCGCGTGGGCGTGGGGTTTGAGCCGCGTGTTGGATTATCTGGTGACGGATCGCAGAGTCGACGCGCGAGAGATTGTGGTCACGGGCCACTCGCGGCTTGGCAAAGCTGCTGACTGGGCTGCCGCGCAGGATGGACGGTTCGCTGCGCTGCTTTCGACGGAGAGTGGCAAGGGCGGGCAGTCGCTCTACCATCGCAACTTTGGCGAGACGGTGGCTCATCTGGAGCGATCGTTTCCGTACTGGTTCTGCGGCAACTTCGCGCAGTGGGTGGGGCGTGACGCGCAGATACCTGTCGATGGCAACCTGCTGCTCGCGTTGATTGCGCCGCGGCCGTTGTATGTTGCCAGCGCGCAGGAGGACCTGTTCTCCGATCCGCGAGGGGAGTTTCTCTCAGCCGGCAGTGTCGGCGGCGTCTATGCGTTGTTTGGCCGCCAGGGACTCGGCACCAGCACCATGCCGCAGCCGAATGCGCCGATACAGCATGACGTTGCGTATCACGTTCGCACCGGCGTGCACGACGTGACGGCGTATGACTGGGAGCAGTACCTGAGGTTTCTCGATCAGGAATTTGGATCACCGCGGCAACGCAACGTTCGTGAGGGCAAGTGATGAATCGATTTGTACGCAACATGATCTGCAACGGCATGATCTGCAATAGCGCGGGCGCGCTGCTGCTGGGTGTCGTCGGCAATGGCCTGGCGCAGAGGCCGTCGACGGCCGTTCTCAAGCCAGAGACGTTTCATCACTACACGCAGAAGTTTGAGCAGCAGGAGCAACACGCCACAGGCAAGATGCCTGTCGACAGCTGGTCGTGGCTGCAGGCGAACGTGCCGTGGTTTGAGAGCTCCGACAAACAGTTTGAGGAGATGTACTACTTCCGCTGGTACGCGTGGCAGAAGCATGTGGTGCATACGCGGCGTGGGTGGGTGATCACCGAGTGGTTGCCCAAGCCGGAGATGCCGGACGGATTCTATGGCGCGCTGCCGGACGCTGCGCCGCTGCATCTGGGGGAGGCGCGCTGGCTGCGCGACCCTTCGATTGCAGAGGACGATGCACGGTACTGGTTCTCGGCTGATGCTGATTCGCACAAGTACAGCGATGCTCTCGCCGATGCCGTGCGCCGCGTGACGCTGGCCAGTGGCAATCGCAAGCTGGGCTTCGAGCTGCTGCCCGCGATGGAGGCGAACTATCAACGCTGGGAGACGGAGCAGCGTGACAGCAACGGACTTTTCTGGTCGATTGATACGCGGGATGCGATGGAGAAGAGTATCAGCGGGGACGGCTATCGACCGACGCTGAACAGCTACATGTATGCCGACGCGCTGGCGATCTCCAGGATGGCTGCAGAGGCGGATGATACGGCGGCGCAGCAGACCTTCGCTGCGAAGGCGGAGACGATGCGGGGCCTGATCGATGCGAAGCTCTGGAGCAACAGCGATCAGTTTTACGAGGTGATGTCTCCTGCGGCAGACTCGGGGATTCGCACGCAAAAGAAGTTCATCGACCCGGGCACAACGATGACGTTGGCTCGTGTCCGCGAGCTGATCGGCTACACGCCGTGGTTGTACTACGAGCCGCCGGCCGAACGCCTGGTCGCGTGGAAGCAGTTGTTCGATGCGAACGGATTTCTCGGCGGTTACGGACCGACCACGGCGGAGAGACGCAGCCCGCGCTTCCGCTTCAAGAGCAGCGATCAGTGCACGTGGAACGGCCCGTCCTGGCCGTTTGCAACGACGCAGACGCTGACCGCAATGGCGAACGTGTTTGAGCAGGAGCCGACGCAGAGCGTGATGACGCGCGCAGAGTATCTGCAACTGTTCACGGCGTATGTGCGCTCGCAACACATCCAGCTCGCGAGCGGCGAAGTGATTCCGTGGCTCGACGAAGACCTCGATGCCGATACGGATGAGTGGATCGCGAAGGACATGTTGATCGCGAAGCATTCGCCGCAGGTGGGCCGCGGCAACTACTATAACCACTCCGGCTTTGCGGACCCGCTGATCACGGGGCTGGTCGGTTTACGGCCTGGCACTGGAGATGAGATTGTGTTGCAACCGTTGCTGCCTGCGGGAAGCTGGAGCTACTTTGCTCTCGACGGGCTGCCGTATCACGGACATCTGTTGACGATTCTTTATGACGCGACCGGCGCCCACTACCGGCGTGGTCGTGGGTTCCAACTTTTTGTCGACGGACAAGTCGCTGCCAGACGACGCGATCTTGGTGAACTCAAGTACAAGCTCACCGAAGGAACGCCGCGATGAACAGGCTGATTTATTCCGTGCTGCGAGTCTCGGCGGCGTTGACGCTGCTGTCGGCTGCGGCAGTTGGACAGCGCTTCGTCTCCGATGCCGAAGGCAACCAGCTTGCGCTTATGCCGGCGGGAAGCTTTCGGATGGGGGCGGATGCAGCGACGCTCTCGGCCTCTGTTCGCGCGGGGTTTGGTGTGATGTCGCAACGGCCTGCACGGGGCGACTTCGACGAGACGCCGGCGCACATCGTGCATATTGCGCACGCGTTTCGCATGGCAACGACCGAGGTCACGGTCGCGCAGTATCGCAAGTTCGATCCAACGTATGTGGCCAGTGCAGCGTATTCGCAGTATGCGGCAGGTATCAGCTGGGAGCAGGCTTCGGCCTATTGTGCATGGCTCAGCAAGCGTGAGGGCAAGCCCTATCGTCTGCCCACCGAAGCGGAGTGGGAGTATGCGGCGCGTGCCGGCGGCACGAAGTTGTTCGGGCAGTCGGATACTCCGCCGCAGCGGGACGCGCCGAATGCGTGGGGCCTGAGCAACCTGGGCAGTGGGCGGCCGGAGTGGGTGCTCGATTGGTACGCGCCGTACAGGGCTGAGACGCAGACCGATCCGGTGGGGCCGGCGAGCGGCTACGCGCGTGTGGTGCGCGGCGGCGGACTCGACTATCGCCGGTCGAAGGATGCGGCTATCTATCCTGCCACTGCGCCGTACTTTGAGCGACCGTCGAACAGAGCGAGTATGGCACCGTCGTTTCATGCACCAGAGGGCAACATCGGCTTTCGCGTAGTGCAGGCTCCGATGCCGACGACGCGTGCGTATGCCGTGCAGCCACAATTCTTTCAGACTGCGGTGAAGCAGACTGCCGATCGCATCGCCGACGGTCCGGATGGCAGCAAGCCGTGGCTGCACATGATCGAACTCTTTCCGAACCTGCAGGGCAAGTCGATGCCGAACGTCGGCTGGCAGGTTGGCCTGCCGCGCGGCCTCGGGGTTGCGTATCACAACAGTGCGATCCAGCAGATGCCGAACGGCGACATGCTCGCTGCGTACTACAACACGCCGAACCAGGAGGACGATCCCGACCAGACTGTGCTGATGATGCGCCGGCGCGCCGGCAGCGAGACGTGGGACATGCCCGAGCCGTGGCCCTACTTTGCCGACGCGGCCAACGCGGCTCCGGTGATCTGGAACGACAGCGGCAACGTTTGGTTGTTCTGGGGCACGCCGCGGCTGATTGGCGCGTGGCCGTTCGCGTATATGACATCCGCAGACAATGGCGCGAGTTGGGGCGAGGTGCGCTTTCCGCACTTCGCTGCGCCGATCGGCAGGTATGTATCGCAACCAATCAACAGCGTGGTTCGCACGGGCGATGGCACGATCCTGCTGCCGACGGATTCGACTGGCAAGGACGCCACTGGCAATGGTTCGATCTCTGCGGTGTGGGGAAGCCACGACGACGGCCAGACCTGGTATGACACGGGTGGTCGCACTGCGGGTAGACACACGACCATCGTCCTCGCGAAGGACGGTGCGATCCTCGGCTTTGGTGGCAAGAACTCCAACATCGATGGTCGTATGCCACTGGCAGTAAGCCGCGATGGTGGCGCGACGTGGGAGAAGTCGAAGACACCCTTCGACGAGCTGATGAGCGGAGAACGGCCCAGCGTAATTCGGCTGAAGAGCGGGCGGCTGTTCTTTGTTGCGGACTTCAATCCGAAGCCTGAGAAGCATATTCATAAGGACGGAGCGTACGTCGCTTTGAGTGAGGATGATGGCCATACGTGGACCATCAAGCCGCTGCCGCGCAACGTGCTTACGGTGGGTTACACGACAGCGACGCAGGGCGCGGACGGAGTGATCCACGTGGTGACGTCGAAGAACAAGCCGGACTTCGAGATTGAGTTGAACGAGGCGTGGGTACTGGACGCAGCTGCTGGTGCGACGGACGAAGCCGTGACGATGGGTTCGGTGACGAAGCATGTTGAGCGCCGCAATGGCGGCATCCGCGCGACGTGGAGCAGCGGCCGGGCAAGCGATGGGCGCATCCTGCTCGAAGGGCCGGAGGTCTTCTACTACCCGGACGGTAAGGTGATGTGGCGTGAGCAATTTCATCTTGGGCGCAGCATGGGTGTCGAGACGTTCTATCGGCGCGACGGGACGCTGCAGTGGTCCAAGAGCTATAGCTCCGGCGATCACTGGACCTGGCGGCTGTTCAACTCCGCGGGAAATCAAACAGTGGAATCGAGCTGGCAGGGCAAGACACTACTGGGCAGTACCGTGCCCGATGCTGCCCCGGACAGTGCACCGAACAACACCAAGCCATTGGAGCCTGACGCAGAATGAAGCGAGCCATACAAATCGTGCTTGCGGTTGCAGCAAGCCTTATTGCGACCGCAGCGAGCGCGCAGCAGGACTATCTCTTTGCCTACTTCAAAGAGCCAGGCAACCAGGGCATCTATCTTGCGTTGAGCCGCGACGGGTACACGTACACACCGCTCAACGATGGGCAGCCGTGGGTGAAGCCGGACCATGAAGGCGAGTTGATGCGCGATGTTTTTCTAACGCGTGGACCCGATGGCGAGTTCGCGATGGTGTGGACCTGGAACTGGCGCGGCCGCACGCTCGGCTACGCGCACTCGCCGGACCTGATGCAGTGGAGCGCTCAGAGCGAGGTGCCGATCATGATGGATCGTCCGGAGATTCGCAACGTGTGGGCGCCGGAACTTGCATGGGATGCGGCGAGAGACTCGTGGATGATCTTCTGGTCGAGTTCACGTGCGGACTCGACGGAGGGTAATCGCATCTGGTCTTCGTTTACGAAGGACTTCAAGAGCTTCTCTGCGCCGAAGCTGCTCTTCGACCCGGGCTATGAAGTGATCGACGCCACGATGTTTCATGGTGAGGGTAAAGAGTACCTCGTGTTCAAAGACCAGACACGCGACCCGCTGCGCTACCAGGTGCGCTTTGCGACCGGCCCTACGGTAGAAGGCCCGTGGACCAACATCGCACCGCCACTGACGGAGTCCTGGTCTGAGGGGCCATCTGCAATTCAGGTTGGCGATGAGCACGTCATTTATTACGACCACTATCGCTCGCCGCGCGCGCGGTATGAAGGCGTGCAGAGCAAGGACTGGATTCATTGGGAGAGCATCAACGACCGCATCCAGTTTCCGCAGTACTGCAAGCACGGCAGCTTTCTCAAGATCACACAGGAAGAGGCCACGCGGCTGCAGAGCCGTCACGATGCGCCGATGCCCGCAACGGATGGGATGCCGAGCCAGCCTTAGTTTTCGAACATCCAATCCAGGTTGGCGGGCGCGCTGCTGTTCGCGCCTGCGTCGAAGACGACTCTTTGTTGCGTCTTGAGGTCCTGCGGGATGAAGCCGAGCACCACGTAGGAGCCGCTGCTCAGATTCAATTCGTTCGTGCCGGCACCGAACGGCGCCGCCCACACGTCGAGCGGTTGCCCTTTGTTGAGGGTGATGGCGTTCAGCAGCAGCAGGTTCCAGTTTTCAGCATCGGAGTTTGCAGGGCCGGTGCGGCCCTTGGTTTTGAAGAAGCCGACCAACACCTGTCCAGGCTGCTGCAGTGTAAAGCGCAGCGGCACGTCCTGCCGTGCCGGCGCGCGGATTCCGGTGAAGCCGCTCATCTCCTGCGCTACGCCGGTGATGGTGACGCTCGAGTCCACGCTGACGCGCTCGCCGCTGCGCAGGACGAATGTCTCCGCCGCTCCTGGGCTGATAGTGAAGGCGAGTTGCGGCCAGGTCTTTACATCGGTGGCGTGTGCATTTCCAACGCCGCTCGTTACCAGTTTCAATCGCGCTCGATACGTTGCCAGTTCCTTCTCGTACACCGGCAGCAGATCCCGCCAGTGCTCTGTCTTCGGGCCGCCGCGCAGGGGGATCTGACGCTGCGAGGTGTGCATCGACGCGGCATCGCGATAGGTGGTATCAGTCAGCTGCGTCAGTGTACGAAAGTCCGCGACGCTCTCGGCCAGCAGCGGTTCAGCCTGTTGCAGATGCGCGATATCGTGATCGTAGCCGTAGAGCATGACGAGTTCGGCAGCGTGAGTTTTTGCCTGATAGAAGAGCATCAGCGCGTGGATGCAACGCATGTCATTGAGCAGCCGGTCGTATTCGGCGAGGTCTTTGGTGACGTCGGCTCGCGCCGCTTCTGCTTCGACGACTGCCTTGCCGGACTCCTCTGCGGCAGAGTCGGCCACGGCGAGAGGCGTTTTGCCGTGGTGTGGCTTGTGCGCAATCTCCGCAGCGACATAGTCATCGAGCCGCTCGCCGTCGGGTGCATCACCGGTCCACAGCGTCTGCGCCGGGTTGTAGCGCGCCGCGTCGATCAACTGCGGCATCGTCAGTCCAAGGGAGAACACCTCGCGGTTGCCCTCTGTGATGCCGATGCGCGGCAGCATCTCCGGCGCACAGACACCGGAGAGCTCATAGGCCGCCAGCAGATGCTCGCCGGCCGCAGTGCTGCCGTAACGCTCCGCAAGCTGCTGCACCCAGTAGGTGTGCTCGCTCATGGGGTCGCGATTCGGGTTCCATGCGTAGCGGCTCCATGCGTCGAACCAGATCCAGTCGCGATCAAGCTGATTCAACGCGGGGTTGTCTGCCGTGTTGGGCCAGTCCCAATAACGCAGCGGGTAAAGGTGCAGGCCCTGGATGCCGATGCGCTGAAAGTTCAGCAGCGTCTGGCGCACGAAGTCAGGATCGCCCCAGCGAAACGGCTCGAGGTTGGAGAGCAGGTGTATATTCGCAATCGCGATGTTGGAGTTCGCTACCAGATCCTTGAAGCGATCCAGCACAGGGCCGCGCACGTTGGTCCACGTCAGCGACTCGCCGTTCCACTTGAACATCGTGTCGATGTTGGAGTACATCGGGTTGGCGGCCTTCAGCACGTCATCAATGTCAGTGGCGTGCGCACGAACGACGATCGGCGGCGGGCTCGTTGTGCCCAGTGTGTGCAGGCCGTCCTGTACGCCGGGGATGATGGCCTGCGTCAGCCATTGCGCGCCGGCGTGGGGCGAAAGCGCTTCGCCAAGTGTCATCATCAGACCGACGTTCGGGTACTCGCGAATGAACTCGGAGATTGCGTAGCGCGTGTACTCGGTGGCCAGTGGCGTTGGTGTTGTCAAGTGATACGGCAGGTTATGAGCGCGCGCAAAGGTGTGCGACAAGTGAATGTTATAGAAGCCCTGCAGCACCCAGATGCCGCGTCGATCGGCCTCGCGCGTGATCCAGCGGTACATCGCAATATTCTGTTCCAACTGTGCCGTCGGCAGCTCCTGCGCCTCAGGGTATCGAGGCAGCTTCAGCAGGGATGTAAACGGATGCCCGTTCCAGAGGTACAGAGTATTCATCCGCTCGCGCAGCAGCATGTCCAGGTATCGCGTCCACGCGGCCTTGTCGTAGAAAAACGGAAAGTCCTTCGGCGTGTATGGATAGTCGTACTCTGCGCCTTCGTAGGTGATCTCCGGCTTCTGTAATCCAATCGCTGTGCCGCGCAGCTTCAGCGCTGGATGGTCTTCGTAATCCAGCGTCGTTGGTAACGCATGAGTACTCGCAATGCGTTGCTGCAACTCCATCGCGCCATAGAGCACGCCCGAAGCATCGCTGCCTGCGACATAAATGGTGTTGCCCACGCGACGCAGAGCGAAGGCTTCCGTCGCGCCCGGCCAGAACTGCGGCAGTGCATCTGCGTTGCGAAAGAGCTTCGAGTTGCGTTGCGCGACGAGGATCGTTACGTTCTGCTGCTGGTTGGTCTTTGTGAGGGTCGTGCGAAGCTGCTCTGCGGCGTACTGCTCACGCGGGGACGCGTCGGGTGCGGTGATGACTCGCACGGCCGCGCTGCACCGTACTGCGCCTATTCCATACAGCACTGCAAGAGCGAGCGCACCTGCAGCGAGTTTGCGGATGTTCAAGCCGCTTGCAGTCATAGCGAAACCCTTTGAAACAGTGCTGCCTGGTAGGGCTTGCCGCTCAGTGTCACGTGAGATTGCGCCGCAGCCTGCTTCTCCTCGGGATCGGCGTCGCCGGTTTGCTTCTTTGGCGTCTTGCCGCTGAAGACGCCTGGCAACTCCTGCGATGTCATGTTCCAGGGGTCGATGAGCGTGCACTTGAAGTTGACGCCAGCAGGCAGTGGGAAGTCATACTCTCCAATGCTGTGCATGTCGAAGTAGTAGAGATAGACCTCGTTCGGCGTGCCGGCAGAGAGATAGTACGAGCCTTCGTACTCGTTGATGCCGGTCCTGGTGATCTTCTCCAGCCAGGAGCGCAGGTACGCAATGCGTGGTGCGCTGCTGCCCATCAATCGGCCACCGTCTGACCACGCCGGTGTTCCTGGAGGGCTGATGTAGGTCTCTCCGTGTGTGGCGTAGGTGCCTGCGACGACGGCGAGCCAGAAGCGCCGCGTCATCTCTTCAGGAGACAGGTTGCCCCAGCGCCGTGAGATGTTGCCCTCATACTGAATCTCGTCCCACACAATTGGCTTGCCCCACGCGTGGCGGTACGTCGCGGCCTTGTTGAAGTCGTACTCCTGCAGGCTCGCGTGCGTCACCCACGGCTTGCTGTTGTCGTACTGTGTGTGGCTGTGGTGGATGGATCGCAGATGGCTGTATGGGTCTTCTTGTTGAATCACATGGAAGTAGTGGTCCCAGTCCTTCATCGTCTTCGTCTTCACCAGGTCATACTCGTTCGCCACCGACCACCACACGTTGCGATAGGCCGCCAGCCGCGCAATGGCATAGCGCAGATACAGATCGTTCGCCTCCGCAGGCATCGACTTGTAGCCCCATGCGTCGTAGGGGTGAAACAGAATCACGTCGGCCTCAATGCCCATGCTCCGCAGCCGGGCGATGGTCTTCTCCCAGTGCTGAAAGTAGGCAGGGTTCAAACGCGTCAGGTCGCTCTCTCCGTTCGCGTTGCGCAGAAAGGGCAGCAGCGTTAGTTCGTGACCTTGCGGTTTCGGCAGCAGGCAGAGGCGCACTTTGTTGAAGCCCGCTGTCGCCAGCGTCGTCATGGTCTGCTCTTCGAATGGAGCACCCATGAACGCGCAGGAGTAGCACGTTGTTCCGAAGGGAAAGTAGGGCTTGCCATCCATGTACTGAAAGTGAAATTCATGCGCTGTGCTTACGGGGCCGTGATTGTCAGCCTTTGCTGGTGTGCACTCCAGGCTGCCACTATGGCCGTTCAACGTCGCGGCTGAACTCGTGGTCGTCCACGTCCAGTGTCCGGCAGTGTCGGGCATAAAGCGTACGCGGTAGACGCCGTCGCCATCGTAGAAGCCGCTGACGAGAACGGTGCGGTGACCCATTGCAAACGTTGCGCTCAGCGTTACGTCGGCGAACGGATTTCCATCCGACGGACCCTTCAACGAAAGCTCATAGGTGTCCCACTGTTCCACGTTGTCCTTGCTGGCGGCGTGTGATGGCTCCGCACGCAGTGTGGCTGCGTAGCCGATCATGGTTGCACCGGCAGTCAGTTGCAACATCTCGCGTCGATTCATGTGGTCTTCCTCGTCTTCCCTGGAGTCGCTGGTGTCAGCGTGTACGTCTCGCCGGCAATCGCTTTGAAATGGATGCCTTGATCCATCGCTGCGAAGGGCACGGATCCGTGGCTGTTGTGTAGCGCATCAACGCCGAGCGTTGATTGCAGCGTGATGGTGTGCCCGCGGCTGAGCGATGCGTGCAGTGTTGCTTGTTGCAGCAGGCCGCTCTGCCATTCCATATCCACAACCAGACCGCCGCGCGCACGCAGACCGCGCGCACTGCCTTGCGACCACTGCGCAGGCAGCGCAGGCAGCAACCGCACCACACCGCTGTGACTCTGCAGCAGCATCTCGGCCATCGCTGCGGGTGCGCCCAGATTGCCGTCGATCTGGAACGGCGAGTTCGGCTTCAGCCCGCAGACATCAAACAGATTCGTACGGGTGCATTGACGGAGGAGCTCCAGCAGATTGTGGTGGCACTCATCGCCGCGGCCCAGCCGCGCCAGGCAGTTGGTGATCCACGCGCGGCTCCAGCCGGTCGAGCCACTGCCGTTTGCGAGTCGCCGCTGCAGCGTTGCATACGCTGCGGCAGCCAATGCGGGCGTGGCCTCTGGCGTGATCTGATCTTCGGGATACAGCGCAAACAAATGCGAGATGTGCCGATGTCCCGGCTCCACTTCTGGATAGTCTTCGAGCCACTCCTGTAGGCAGCCGTCGCTCGCAATCTTTATGGGCGGCAGCTTCGCCTCGGCCGCCGCAATCTGTTCCCGCAGCGAAGCGTCAATGCCCAACAGCGTCGCGGCCGCGCTCGTTCGTAGAAAAACAGCACGCGTAATCTCGACGTCCATCGTGGGCGACATGCACAGGCTCGCGTGCCGTCCATCGGGAAGCTTGTAGCTGTTCTCCGGCGACAGTGATGGCCCGGAAAGGAGATGGCCATGGCCGTCCGACACCAGGTAGTCCAGTAGAAAATGCGTCACGTCGCGGAGCATTGGGTACGCGCGCTCTCTCAGGAACGTCAGGTCCCCATTGAATTCGTAGTGCTGCCACAAGTGCAGCGCAAGCCAATTGGCGCCCATCGCCCAGATGCCGGAGTGGACGCCATCGATAGGCACTGCATCGCCCCAGATGTCCGTGTTGTGATGCACCACGAATCCGTTCGCGCGGTAGTACGTTTGTGCAGTGATGGTGCCGGCGGCACGCGTCCGATCCAGCAGATCGAACAACTGCGGATGCAGGTCTGCAAGATGGGTCGTCTCCGCCGGCCAGTAGTTCATCTGCGCGTTGATGTTGACCGTGTACTTCGATCCCCACGGCGGATCGACGCTCTCATTCCATATGCCCTGTAGATTTGCGGGTAACGTGCCCGGCCGGCTGCTGCTGATCAGCATGTAACGCCCAAACCGAAAGTAGATGGCCAGCAGACGCACGTCGTCTTCACCTGCCTTGACCCGTTCCATGCGCTTGTTCGTTGGCATGTCCTGCAGCGGATCTTCTCCATCGAGTAGCTGCAGGTCGCAACGCCGGTAGTAACGTTGATAGTCGCGCACATGCCGGTCGCGCAGCGTTGCGTACGCTGTGCTCGCTGCCTTGAGATATGTGGCACAGGCCGCGGCCATGTCGCGTACACGAAACTCGGTTGCCGCAACGAAGTACAGAGTCGCAGCATCGGCATCCTCAATCTGTAGTCGATTGCCGACTGCGATGCACCGCCCACCTTCGGTCCTCACGCACAGCTCGCCGCGAAAACGCACACCTGTCTGGCGCTCCTTGATCGCAGAGCCGGGGTTGTCATTGACCGGCAGCGCCTGCCCGGTGATGATGAGATGCTCGTCACCAACGGCAGTCGTCTCACAGCTCATCGGACGATCAAGTCGAACTCCACAGTGGATCTTGCCGCTCGCGCTGCTGCTCAGGCGCATTACGAGCATCTGGTCCGGCGCAGAACTGAACACCTCGCGCGTGTAGTCCACCTCGTCGCAACGGAACGTGGTTCGTACTACGGCTTCATCCAGGCGCAGCTCTCTGCGATAGTTGATCGCTTGGCTCCATTGCGGCGCGTCGAGCCATAGGTCGCCCAATGTCTGGTAGCACGGCAGCCGCGGCGGCTGCGCCAGCATCCCCTTTGCAGCGAGTGCTTCAGCCTCGATGACGTGCCCAGCCAGCAACAGTTCGCGCACCTGCTGCACAGCTTCGCGCGCGTCGGGATTGTTTCTGTCGCGCACTTCGCCGTCCCAGATTGTCTCTTCGTTCAACTGAATATGCTCGCGCTCCGGAGCGCCGTACACCATGCCGCCCAGTCTGCCATTGCCTACCGGCAACGCGTCGGGCCAGACCTGCGCCGGTTCTGCAAAGAACATCGTGTGCTGAGAGGTAGGCTCGCTCTTCGATTGCGTGTCGGACGTCGTGCCGCGTGCGCTCCACAACGGCGCGCTCTTCATGCCTGCACCCGCCAGTGCGCCGTGTTTCAGAAAGCTTCGCCGGCTGCGGTTCATTGCGCCTCCGTTCGATACAGCACTGCGCTATGTGGAGGCAGCTCAGCCGATGCTGGCCAACCGCTGGGGATGTGCTCTTCCGTGAGTGTGGTCTGTCTGCTGTCGAGCGACGGTCCGGTCAGCAAGCTGTGACGGATACGGTTTCGATGCTTCCTTGGCAAAGGCGGCAGTGCGATCGTTGTTGCCGCGCTACTCTTGTTGATCAGCGCAATTATCTGCGCCGTGCCGTTGCGAGCTGCGTATGCCGTCACACGAGACCCGGTTCCACCCAGTTCGCACTCCACAAATTGGCTGCCTGCAAATCCCTGTGCGAACTGCATTCCAAAGTACTCCGGCCTTCGCTCAAAACCCGCAGACGGTGACCCGGCGATCGGCGTGTAGTACCCGTTGCCGCCGCCATGAAGGTTCACTCCCGCCACGCCCTTCTGCGCCAGGTGCAACATGTAGTCAGCGCACCACAGTGCCGACGCAAGCGTGTCGGACACGCCTGGCTTGCCGCCGTCCCAGCATGAGTTACCCTCACACATCCGATACGGAAGATGCGCCGCTGCTGCGGCCGCCAACAGCGCATCGAGCTTCGTCTCCGGTTGTGTCTGCACGTGCGGGTCAGCGTCCAGCAGCTTGTCCAGTGTGGAGTTCGGCGAACCTGCAGGCCCCATCGCATACGCGTGTGCCGTCAACAATACGATGTCCTTGCGTGACGCCGCGTACTCCGCAAATGCGGTGAAGAAGGGCAACTTGTTGCTGATATCGGGCCCCGCAAATCGCGCCTGCGGCACGACCGCCGTGATTGCGTCGTGGCTGTTTGTCCACTCAGCGATGTAATCACTCGGGCTATACGATGCTGGACGATAACGGTTGCGAAAGGAGTCTGGCTCATTGCCAATCTGCAACGCGATCAGTCGTTCACCAAGCTCTGCATAAACGGCCGCAGCCTCTCGTGCGGCATTCTCCTTGCTGCCCTGACCCAGGTTCAGCCCATAGAGACAGCGCCATCCGGTCGCATCGAGAAATGCACGAAGGTTCTTCAACGCTAGCAGGCTCGTGATTGTGCCTGCCTTCACGGTCTTGCTGGTGTCTGGGCCGAAGACCTCAAATGGCGGCGTGCCCTGCGGCGCCTGCTCGGAGAAGGTGGTGAACTCTGAGGAGCCACCGCCCAGGCGCAGAACGCCGCGCGGTGACAGCTCGCGAAAGATCTGTATCAACTCGCGATTCTCCGCAGAGAAGAACGTGGGATTCGCGAGTTGCGCCGATTCGTACGATAGCCCCGTGTAGTCCTGCGGCATCACCACGCCGTCGGCCGCCTCATGCAGTGTCAGCTCTGCTCGATCAGCTTGCTGTGCATAACCGTGCGTGGTCAAGGCGGCGGCCGCGGCACCGTACATAAAGATGCGGCGATTCATTGGGTTCCCGGGCATCTACTTCAGCTCCACATCGAGATGACTGCGGCTAACCGCGTTCAGTCTCAGGACGTCTTGCTCTGCGACTGCGTTGCCGTTCACACGGATCGAGACAATACGTTCTTTCGCCACGGGCAGCCGTAGCGCAAAGGAGGTTGGTTGTGTCGCGCTTACCTCAATGGTCAGGTGCTTCGGTGTGTTGTAGCTGGCTGAGAAGGAGACTGTGCCGCCCGTTGTCACTGGCGCATTGGTTACACGCAGTGTTTGCGCTGGCATCAGCCACTCGTTCGGCAGGCCGGCGAACAGATACACCTGTTCGCCGCGCTCCTGCAGCAGCATGTCACGCAGCAGGTCTACATAGTTAGCGCTGCCCCACGCCTCCGGTTGATCGCCTGTGCCTTCCATATTCGCGCGCTTGCTGTGCGGGGTATCGCATGCACGCGGCAACATTACGTCCACCAGGATCTCTTCCTTGAACGTGTCGGTTGTGTAGGTGTGGTTTGCGGCTGCGAGCAGCATGTCGGCGGTCTTCTGCGTCTCGCCACGCAGCAGATAGGTCTCGGCCATGTTCATCGCCTCACCGGGCCACACGCCCGCAGGTCCGGCCCACGCAACGTTCGTCGGCAGGCCCTGCTGCTCCTCGCGCTCCATGCGCGTCAATAGTCCACTCACCAGCGCATCATCCGGCGCATAGATCTCGGTTGGAAACACCGCGAGAAACGTCTGCGAGTACGCACCCTCCGGGTACGTTGGCATCGCTGGTAGATAGGGTGGAGTGGTCTTCTCAAGCAGCACGGAGCGCCGCACCGACTCCTGAATCGCGGTCTTGTACGCGGCGTATTCGCGGTCCAGCCATGCAGCATCCTCGTGATGGCCCAACACTTCCGCAGCCTCCGCCGTTACGTGTTCCGCATACGCGGCCAAAAAATTATGCGAGTACGAGTGTCCCTCCGGCAGGCCGGAGTCTCCGTAGCTCCATGGCAACAGGCCGTACCAGTAGGTGTGCTCGCCGGGCTTCAGCGCGGGCTCGGGCTCCGTGCGGCACTTCGACGAGATCATTCGCCGGATCGGTCGCGCGCCCAGCGGCACCGTGTCCACATTCTCCAGCATCGTCTCTTCGCGGTGATCGCGAATCCACTGCGACGCAGCGAGCATCGCTGGGTACACCCGTGCGAGCCACTGCTTGTCGTGGGTGTACTGGTAGTACTCCCACGCCGCTGCAATGTTGCCGCCGCTGTTGTCCCACGCCGGCCATCCGCTTGCCGGGGGACCGTCCCACTCACCATCGTCGTTCTGAATATGTACGGCGTGCTCCACTGACTCACGTGCCGGCGCCATGTATCCGGCCACCTCCAGCGCGCGCGCCTGGAAGTACTCGCCACGGCCCCAGTACTGGCGATACACGGCCGGCCCGTCGAGTACCCACAGGTCGCCGCGATCGTCGTACTCGGTCAGCATCATCACATAGGCCAGCGACGCTTTGTAAAAGTCGTTGAGGTCCTGCTGCGGTAGCTGAATCTGTGTGCCGCGCGACCAGATCGCATCCCACTGCGTCGTTGCCTTTTGCAGTAGCTGATCGCCGCTCATCTGCGTCAGCTGGGAGTTGCGAATGGCCGGCCACTCATAGGGAAGGCGAATCCACAAGACCTTCTCGCCATGCGCCGGCACGCTCACGGTGGTGTTCAACGTGAGACTGTCTTCAGCGTTCGGAGTGTCCGTCGCTCCTTCGAGCAGAGCAACGTCCTCACCGCTGTGCGTAATGAGCGCGTTCTGTTTTGCGTGCCCTGGCAGGTTGCGTTCTCTGCCGCTCAGGGTCAGTTGAATGCTGTGCTCGCTCGCGGAGGCATTGTGAAACGTCAGCCGCACCAGGTCCAGGCCCTTCGAACCGGAGTTGCGATCAGGCAGCGCTGTCTCCGAAGAGTCGGGGTCTGCGGCAAAGGCTAACTCCTCCAGCGTCATCTCGCCTGCGTGGAGTGTCGTCACCACAAATGGATACCGGTTGCGATACAACGTCTGCGCATCCACAACAAAGCTCTTGCGCGTGTTGTCGTCCTGCACGCTGCTGGCCTGCATCACCAGCGCGCCGTCCATCTGGCTGGAGAAGCCAATCGGGCTGTCGAGTTCGCGGCGCTTCAGACTCCACTGCGACCACTTCAAATTGCCCTGCCGATCCACAATTGTCTTGTGGCTACCCATCGGCAGACCGATCAGACTCTGCGCGTCAGTGTTTGCGTAGCGATGGTCAATGGTCGCTACGGTCTGCGCGTGGCTGCTTAGTAAAAGAGTCAGCGTCAATGAGATCGCGCACGATACACAGCAACGCCGCGAGCCACGAAGAGAGGGGAGGGACCTTGTCATCCGGTTCACCGATGTCCTGCCGCTTAGCGGGGTTGAAGTGTGGAGAGTGTGACGATCTCACCGGGCGCGATCGTCACCGTACCGCCGGTGTAGCTCTCGGGCTGATTCGCGGCATAGGTGCTCGTGCGCTCCAGCGTCGTCCATCGCGATGCTGTCCCCGCGATGGCAACCTGCGCTGTCTCTGTCGAGCGGTTCAGCAGCACCAACGTCTCGTTGTTCGCGTCCTTGTAACCGCTCACCAGCAGATCGGGTTCGCTGCTGTCCACGCTCACGCGCGACATGCCCTTGAGAAT
>JAJZFE010000400.1 GCA_021798655.1 Acidobacteriota bacterium
TGTCAGTCTTCACGCGCATTCGCGAGATTGCGATCCTCCGCGTGACGGGCTTCTCGAACGCGCAGATTGCTACGGTGGTCTTCGGCGAATCGGCGGTGGTATCGCTGCTCGGCGCGGTGACGGGTCTGTTGCTCGGCTGGATGTTTCTGCTGGTGCTGAAGCTCGTGCCGGCGCTGCATGGCTATGTGGATGTGACGGTGCAGCCGCAGGTGCTGCTGCTGGTGATTGTGCTGGCGCTGGGAACCGGCGTGCTGGGCGCGTTCTATCCGGCAGCCTATGCGATGCGCGTGCGTGCGGTGGAGGCGCTGCGATTCGAATGATGCCTCGTGATACAGCAACGACGACCAGCGCGCGCATCGTCCTGCGCGCGGCCGATGTCTGGAAGAGCTATGACGACGGCGCGATCAGTGTGTTGCGCGGCGTCAACTTTGTCGCGACGGCGGGGCAGACCGTCGCGCTGTGCGGGCCTTCGGGCTGCGGCAAGAGCACGCTGCTGCACCTGCTCGGCGGACTCGACGAGGCGGACCGCGGCATGGTGGCTGTGAACGGTGTGGAGCAGAACCGGCACCGCAGCCCGCTGCATCTGCTGCGTCACGAGGTGGGCTTCGTCTTCCAGCTGCACAACCTGATCCCGGACCTGACGCTGGAGGAGAACTGCCTGATCCCTGCGGTCGCTGCCGGAGTGGAGCGGCAAACGGCGCGCGCACGGGTGCGGTATCTGGCCGAGCGTACGGGGCTGACGCACAGGCTCAACAGCCGGATTCAGAAGCTCTCCGGCGGCGAACGGCAACGCACTGCGTTATGCCGTGCTGTGATGAACGCGCCGAAGATTCTGCTGGCCGACGAGCCCACCGGGTCGCTCGATGAGGCCACCAGCGCCAGCGTGTTTGCGCTGCTGATGGAACTGGTTGCGACCGAAGGTGTGACACTGGTGATGGCCACGCACGACCGCGCGCTCGCGCAGCGCTGCGACCGCGTGGTGGAGATGCAGAATGGACAGATCTGTGAAGCGTCCAACACCTGATGGCCAGGGCTCGGTGGCGCTGGCCGCGTGGCACAGCGCAGCGTGGCTGGCTGCGGCCAACGCGATCGGTGTGCTGCTGGCTGCGTTGCTGCTGTTGCCTGGTGTCAACGGCCTGCTGGGCGCCTGGACCTATGGCC
Source organism: Acidobacteriota bacterium (assembly GCA_021798655.1). The sequence goes on from JAJZFE010000400.1 coordinate 1,162, forward strand.
GCTGGATGCCGGTGCACATGAACATGGAGCTGTATGGCTGGTGCAGCCTGCCACTGGTGGCGTTTCTGTTTCATGCGTATCGAGTGGATGACAGTGCTGCGCGGCAGTGGTCGCGCACGGCGCTGTGGGTGTGGGCGGCGGCGCTGCTGGCTGGTTGTGCAAGCTGGCTGAACGGCCACAGCAGCGGCAAGCTGTTTCTGGATTGGAGCGGGTATACGCGCGTGCTGTTTCCTGCTGCGCTGCTGGCGCTGTGGCTGCTGCTGGCGTATGCGCTGCGCCAGAGCTGGCAGGACTGCGGTGTTGCGGCGCGTGTGGCTAAGTGTGTGGGGCTCGCAGCGCTGTTGGCTATTCCGCTGCTGCTCTACATCGCGGCCGACCCGAAGCTGTATCCGCCGATCAATCCCGACAGTGGTGGCCCGACGGGCGCGAGCCAGCTGGAGTCGGCGCTGGTGATCGTCGTGATTCTGCTGCTGCTGCCGTTCGGCATCACGCGGCGAAATCAGCGGCACGCGTGGGTGGTGACCGCGAGCTGGAGCCTTGCGGTCGCCGAGGCGCTGCTGTGCCTGGGGCTGGGCCGCGCCGACGCCAGCAACCTGCGGCCGGTGCAGTATCTCAGCCTCGCCAGTCTGCTGGTCTGGATTCCGCTGACGCCGTTGTACTACGCGGCCTTCGAGTGGAGTGCAAACACGCGGCTGTGGCGGATTGCGTCGATGGTGTGGTGGGCTGTGCTGGTGCCGACCGGCTGGATGCTCTTTCTGCCCGGCATCCTGTCGCGCGCAAAGTTTACCGATGGCCTGGTCGCACACTCGCTGCTGGCGATGGCGGGGTTCGTATCCAGCTTGCTGATCTTCGTGCTGGTTCAACTGCTCGGCGAACGCGGCTGGATCTTTACCCGCGGCTGGTCGTTCTGGATGTGGCAGCTCAGCGTGGCGGTTTATGTGGTGCTCATGTTTGTTGCCGGGTGGTTTGAGGGTGTGGATCCGGCGTTCAATATGGTGCCCGGCGCGGCGAGAATGACGATCTACGTGGGTCGTTTTCTCGTTGGCGCGCTGATGTTTGCAGCCTCACTGGAATGGCTCGTCGCGGCATCGGCTATGCTGCGTGAAGGTGTCGGCGACGATGCCGCACAGGAGGCACGATGAAGCAGCGGCTGCTTGTTCTGTATCAGCTATTGACGGGAGCATCGGATGCCGCGACCGGTGTTCTGCTGCTGGTTGCGCCGGCATTCACGTTGCGGCTGATGCGGCTGCACGCGCCGGCAGAGGCTGCGCTGGTGTACCTGTCGTACATTGGCGCGTTCGTTCTTGCGGTGGGGATGGCGTGCCTGTACGGCGCGTGGCTTGCGACGCGGACTGGCGGTGCGGCGAAGCTGGAGGTGGTGTGGCTGCTGACAGCGATCACGCGCGGCGTCGTTGCAGTGTTTGTTGCCGCGAAGGTGTTGAGCGGTGCTCTGGAGGCGGGCTGGTTCACGGTTGCGCTCTCCGACGGCTCCTATGCAGTCCTGCAGATCGTCGGGCTTACGCGCGGGTGGTTGAGCGATGCCGCTGCCTGAGGCGCGCAGGCAGGGTTGGCGAGGCGTCTGCCTCGTCGCGATCACGTATGTCTATTTTCTGATCTTCGCGCAGTTTGCGTTTCTCTCGCGGCTGGCGGAGTTGGGCATCGCCGACGCGCATCTGAAGCTGGTGATGGTCGCGATGGCCGCAGGCGGAATTGCGTTGAGCCTGTTGACGCCACGAGTGCGCGTGCTGCAATCTCCTGCGGCCCGTCTGAGGATGGGGCTGCTGCTGTGCGCGGCGGCGGCACTGTTCTCGCTCGCTTCGCTCACGGTCGTTGTAGCGATGCTGGTGGCGCTGCTGATCGGTGCTGGCCTCGGCATTCTGACGGTCACACTGGTGACGCATCTACCGCAGTGGCTCAGCGCGCGTCATCCCTTGCTCGATGTCGGACTGGGAACCGGGCTCGGCTACTGCGCGTGCAACGTGCCCTGGCTCTTTACCGCGACGCCGCAGCACCAGGCGCTGACCTCGGCCGCGCTCTGCGTGCTCGGTTGCTTCATCGCGAATGACGCGCCGATCTCGCAGCTATCGGTGCGGCCTGCGGCTACGGTATCTCTGCCGCGTGCGGTGCTCAGCTTCACGGCGCTGATCTGGTTTGATTCCGCGGCCTTCTACATCATCCAGCATGTGCCTGCGCTGAAGGCAGGCACGTGGCAGGGCACAGTGCATCTGTGGACGAACGGGGCGCTGCATCTGGCTGCGGCGTTGCTGTGCGTGTGGCTGCTGCGTCGCCGCGGTGTCTCGTCCGTTCTGTCGCTGGCTGTGCTGGCGTTGGCCGGTGCGTGCCTGCTGCTGCTCGATCCGCAGCGCGCGGTGTTGGCTTCTGTGCTCTATCCGGTGGGTGTGTCGCTGTACTCGGTGGCGCTCGTCGCGTATCCCTCGCTGCTCTCGCAGGCAGCAACGGTGGACGAACGTGGCCGGCGGGCTGGCTGGATCTATGCGATCGCCGGCTGGATGGGTTCGGCCATGGGCATCGGCATGGCGCAGCACCTGGGCCATGTGCCGCTGCTGTTCATCGCGGTGGCGGGTGGCGTGGTGCTGTGGCCGCAGGTGATCTCGATGGTTGCCGCGCGCGGCAGAGAGCTCGCTGCTGTGGCGTCGGTGTTGCTGCTCGCGTTTGCAGTATGGCGGCCGCTGCCGCACGCAGCGACTCCTGCGACGGCCAGTGCAGCGGTGCAGCGCGGACGACAGGTGTACATCGGCGAAGGCTGTATCCACTGCCACTCGCAGTATGTGCGGCCGGGCACGGAAGACGTGGTGATGTGGGGGCCGGCGCAGTCGCTCGATGCCCTCCGCCAACAGCATCCGCCGCTGATCGGCAATCGGCGGCAGGGGCCGGACCTGTCGGAGGTGGGCACGCGTCGCTCGGCGCTCTGGATGCGCGCACACTTCGAGCACCCAGCCGAGGTGAGCCATGCCTCGTTCATGCCTTCGTACGCGTACCTGTTCAGCGACGCACGCGGCACCGACCTCATCGCGTATCTGCAGAGCCTGCAGGGCGGCGACGTCGCACAGCATCTCGCGATGGAGCAGGAGTGGCTCCCGGCTGTGGCCTACAGCACGCAGCAGGGAAGCGCTCGCGGGCCGGAGCTATTCGCGCAGCACTGCGCCACCTGCCACAGCAGCGACGGCCCCACGCGCCGGCGCTGGAGCAGCGCGTTTCATCGGCTGCCGCCGGACCTGTTCAACGGACCGTGGCAGCACATCCCCGCAAACGCGGACGCGGCACAGCGCGCCGAGTCGCTGGCACGCATCATCAAGTTTGGCCTGCACGGCACCGACATGCCGGGACATGAGTACCTGCCCGACACCGACGTAGTTTCTCTCAGCACATGGCTTGCACAGACGATGTCGCGGCCGGGGCTGACTCCACCACTCTCACTCAACCAAGGAGACTCCCAATGAAGACGATGCTTCGCGCAACCGTTGCCACCCTTCCTCTGCTGCTTGCCACCGCGGCGCTGGCCCAGCAGCAGACGTTCAACATCAACCCCGACTCCAGTAAGGTGAGCTTCACGCTCGCCAGCCACGACACGGTGCAGGGCGACTTCCACGTGGAGAAAGGCGCAATCGTGTTTGACCGCAGCGCCGCGACGATCGCCGG
>JAJZFE010000448.1 GCA_021798655.1 Acidobacteriota bacterium
GATGGGAACGATGTTGTACGGTTGCGGCGTGTTCATCAACCGCTGCTACGACGAGTTGAACGTCACGCAACCGGAGATGGTTCGCAGCGTGCACGAGCTGTACCTGCAAGCCGGCGCGCAGGTGATCGAGACTAACACGTTTGGCGCCAACGCGTTCCGGCTGGAAGGCTTTGGCCTGCGTGACAAGGTGGACGCGTTCAACCTTGCCGGTGCGAGGATAGCGCGTCAGTGCGCGGATGCGCTGGCCGAGAAGCAGGGGGCCGTCGCCTTCGTCGCTGGCGCTGTCGGTTCGCTGGGGTTGCAGCTTGAACCGAAGGGCAAGACGACGCTGACCGAAGCGCGCGCCGCATTTGCCGAGCAGATCCGCGCACTGGCCGAGGGCGGCGTGGATCTTCTGGTGGCCGAGACGATGATGTCCGTTGCCGAAGCCGAGCAGGCGGTGCTGGCGGCCCGGGAGGCGGCTCCTCAGCTCAAGATCGTCGTCCTGATGACGGTGAACGAAGACGGCAACTGCCTGGACGGCAGCAGCCCGGAGAGCGCGGCCGAGCGGCTTACGGCTGCGGGCGCGGACGCGATCGGCTGCAACTGCAGCGTTGGCCCGGCGACTGTGCTGGGTGTGATCGAGCGTATGCGTGCCGCGACCACGCTGCCGTTGGTCGCGATGCCCAATGCGGGGATGCCGCGGCAGATCGAAGGGCGCAACATCTACCTGACTTCGCCGGAGTATATGGCGAGCTTTGCGCGGAAGTTCGTGCGCGCAGGAGCAAGCTGGGTGGGCGGCTGCTGCGGGACCACACCGGAGCACACGCGCGCGATGCGGGGTGCGATCCGGGCGATGGCTGCACAGGAGTCGGGAGAGTCTGCATCGAGACTGGCCGCGAGCGTGAGCGCGGAATCGGAGGCAGGTGTTGAGCCGCAGCCGATGGCGGAGCGTTCCGGCATCGGGCGACGGATTGCCACCGGCGAGTTCGTGACGATGGTCGAGATTGTTCCACCCAAGGGCTTCGACTGCGCGAAGGAGCTGGCCGGTGCGGCGCTGATGCAGCAGCATGGCGTTCACGCGATCAACGTGCCGGATTCGCCGCGGGCCAGCGCGCGGATGAGCGCGCAGACGCTTTGCCTGCAGATTCAGCAGCAGGTCGGCATCGAGACGGTGCTGCATTACACGTGCCGCGATCGCAATGTGCTGAGCATCCAGAGCGACTTGCTGGGTGCGGCTTCCATGGGGCTGAAGAATATCCTCTGCCTGACGGGCGATCCGCCGAAGATGGGCAACTATCCGGACGCGACGGCGGTGTTCGACGTGGATGCGATCGGGCTGACGAGCATTGTGCGCGGTTTGAACCATGGACTCGATATCGGGAAGAATCCTATCGGCGGCTCGACGGGGTTCACGATCTCCGTGGCGGCCAATCCTGGCGTTCCAGACATCGAGCACGAGCTGCGACGCTTTGAGCATAAAGTCGAAGCCGGTGCGGAGTTCTGCATCACGCAGCCGGTGTTTGACCTGAAGTTGCTGGAGCAGTTTCTGCGACGCATTGAAGGATTTCGGATTCCTGTGGTCGCGGGCATCTGGCCGCTGACCAGTCTGCGCAACGCCGAGGTGCTGAAGAACGATCTGCGCGTCTCGATGCCGGATGCGATTCTGCAGCGTATGGCGGCCGCTCCGAACCGCGAGGTCGCGCTCGCGGAGGGCCTGGCGATTGCGCGTGAGATGCTGCGCAGCGTTCGTGGCGAGGTGCAGGGCGTGCAGGTGAGTGCACCGTTTGGCAAGTATCAGGCCGCAGCCGATGTGCTGGCCGTGCTGGAAGAGGGGAACTGATGGCAAGCTTTGAAGACAAATTGGCGGAGCTGGAGAAGGTCGTCGAACGGCTGGAGCGCGGCGACCTGACGCTGGAAGAGAACGTGGGCCTGTTTGAACGTGGAACGCATCTTTCCAACGCCTGCAGGGAGGAGCTGGATCGCGCGGAGAGCCGGATTCAGGTGCTGCTCGATCCGAAGGGTCATGGTCCGGTTCGTGTCGGCGAGCTGGAGGTTGACGCCGAGGAGGATGTCGCGGACGAGGACTACGGCGACGGCCGTCTTTAGAGCCTCTTCGCCGGGGGTGTGGGGTACCCCCCTCCCCCCCCTCTGTTTTTGCTTGATCTCTGGAATCAACAGGTTACGGGGTGTTGTGGCTGTAAAATATTGATTGCAGAGATTTTACGGGCAAAATATTCAAAACATTGAGGTTAGGGGTGGAGTGGCTGTAAGCTGTTGATTGCAGATATGTTACAGGCATAATATTCAAAACATTGGGGTTAGGGCGGTTTGTCGGCAGATGTAGTCGTGCCGAAGCTGGCAAAACGCAGATTCCCTTCGGGAATGACGGGCACGAGGGGAGCATCCGCAACAAAAGAGAGTTTGGGAATGACGGGCACGAGGGGGTCGTCCGCAACAAAAGAGAGTTTGGGAATGACGGGCACGAGGGGAGCATCCGCACGAAGAGACGGCTAGCGGGGGTCCTGGCGCGTCTGCCTTGGGGAGTCGGTTGCCAGTTGGCCCGTTGCCGGTTTCCCGTTTTTGCCTCTACTTCTATTGTAAGGAGTTGGGTGGGGTAAATGTGTTTTTCGTTTTGCGGAGGGAAGTCGTTTTAGCAGAATGGGTTACGGGTTCTGGGTGGTGGGTTGGGGGTTGACAGGGCGAGTTTGGCGGGAAATTCGTGCAAAAAAGTGTAGAAGGACAAGTCTCAGGTTTTTGTGCAGGGAAGTGACGGACTCAAAAGGCCAGAGCGCTTTTCCATCAGGTGTAGTCGCCGCCCAAGATGCAGATTCCTCCGCTTCGCTGCGGAATGACAAATCGTGAAGATTGTTGGCGACTACACCTGAGAGGGAGCTGCCCTAGCGGTCGCGCGTGGTGACGAACGTTGGCACCCAGAGCAGGGCGCGCTTGAACTCGTTGTCGGGCAGCTCGGCGATGGACTGGCGGGCGGCCCCCGCGGAGGCGCCGGCCGTGTCCATGGCGTAGGAGAGCGAGCCGTGGCGCTGCAGGATTTCGAGGATGTCGACGTGCGCGACGCGGGCAAAGCTGCGGTCGGCGAGCACGGTGCGGATGGCCTCGCGGTCGGCGCCGGTGCCGCGTTCGAGCGCATGGATGACCGCCAGCGTCGCCTTGCCTTCGCGGAGATCGCTGGCGGCGGGCTTGCCGAGTACGTCGTCGGTCGCGGTGAGGTCGAGGACATCATCGACGATCTGGAAGGCCAGGCCGAGGTTGCGGCCGTACTCGCCGAGCGTCTGCTCGCAGGGAGCGTCGCTGTCGGGGTCCGTCGCGGCGAAGGGCTGCGGGTTGGCGATGACCGCGCCGAGTCGCATGGAGACCTGGAAGAGGCAGGCGGTCTTGCGGTAGATGAGGTCGAAGTACTCTTCCTCGTTGATGAGGTGGCCGAGCTTCTCCATCTGCAGCAGCTCGCCTTCGACCATCTGCTGGGTGAGCGAGATGAGCAGGTCGAGGATGCGGAAGTTGCGCTCCTGGAGGGCGGTCTGAAAGGCCTGCATGTAGAGCCAGTCGCCGGCGAGGACGCACTTGGCGTTGCCCCAGGTGGTGTTGGATGACGGTCGGCCGCGACGGGTGGAGGCTTCGTCGATGATGTCGTCGTGGACCAGCGTGGCGGTGTGCAGCATCTCGACGACGGCGCCGAGGCGGATGCGGGCTTTGCTGTCCGACTCCAGCGCCCGGCACGCGAGCAGCAGCAGCATGGGACGGATGCGCTTGCCGCCGCCGGACATCAGGTAGTTGGCGATGTCCGTGACGACGGCTACTGGCGATTCGGCCTGACTGCCGAACTCGCGTTCGATGGCAGCAAGGTCGTCTTTCAGGAGGTCGAAGACCTCAGCCGCGGACGCGATGGAGATTGTGCTCACGTAACTCCAAGAGTATCAGGGTTTGCGGCCTGGATGCGAGGGTGTGTCAAGACCTCGGAGCGGCCTGTTTTGCGCCGGATACACGCTAGTTGGAGCGGAAGTTCGTGAACTGGAGGTCGATTCCAAGGTCCTTGCCGCGCAGCAGGGCCATGATCTGCTGGAGCGTGTCGCGATCCTTGCTGGTGACGCGGACGGTGTCGCCCTGAATGCTGGCGTTCGCCTTCAGCTTGGAGTCCTTGATGAGCGCGACGATCTTCTTCGCGGGCTCGGACGCGACGCCCTGCTTCAGCGTGATCTTCTGGCGCACGGAGGAGTTGGATGCGGGCTCGATCTTGCCGTACTCGAGGTTCTTGAGCGAGACGTTGCGCTTGACCAGCTTCTGGCCGAGGATCTCGATGACGGCCTTGAGCGTGTACTCGTCCTGGCTGGCGAGCTGGATGGCCTCTTCCTTCTCGAGCGCGATGGTGGACTTGGAGTTCTTCAGGTCGAAGCGCGCGTTGACCTCTTTGGTGGCCTGGTCGATGGCGTTCTTGACTTCCTGAATCTCTACCTTGCTGACGACGTCGAAGCTGTTATCTGCTGCCATGATTTCGTGGGTATCCTTTGCGCTTCCTATTATGCGGACGCTGGCTTTGCTGCGGGGAAGAGTCTGTGGAAATTTTCGGTGGTCTGTGCGGCCAGGGTGGCCGGGGGTACGTTGCGGAGGCCGGCGACGAACTGGGCGGTGAGGGCGGTGTGCGCCGGCTCGTTGCGCTGGCCACGCAGGGGGATCGGCGTCAGGAAGGGCGCGTCGGTCTCCACCAGGATGCGGTCGGCGGGCGCGGTGCGGGCCACCTGCTGGATAGTCACCGAACGCGGGTAGGTGACGTTGCCGGCGAAGGAGAGGTAGAAGCCGAGGTCGAGCGACGCCTGCGCCTGCT
>JAJZFE010000315.1 GCA_021798655.1 Acidobacteriota bacterium
ATCTGCTCGATCTCGGTAGGGTCGGGCCAGCGCGAAGGGTTGTCCACCGTGAGCACGGTGCCGTCGGTCATCGTGATCTTGTACTGCACGCCGGGTGCGGTGGTGATGAGGTCGAGGTCGTACTCGCGCTCCAGCCGCTCCTGAATAATTTCAAGGTGCAGCAAGCCGAGAAAGCCGCAGCGGAAGCCGAAGCCCAGCGCGACCGATGACTCCGGCTCGAAGTTGAAGCTCGCATCGTTCAGGCGCAGCTTTTCGAGCGCGTCGCGCAACATGCCGTGCTCGTGCGAGTCCACCGTGTACAGCCCGGCGAAGACCATGCTCTTGATGTCTTCAAAGCCCGGCAGTGCCTCGGCACAGGGGTTCGCGACGTGCGTGATCGTGTCGCCCACCTTGGTGTCGGCCACGTTCTTGATCGTCGCGACAAAGAAGCCGACCTCGCCCGCGCTCAGCTCTTCAATCACGACGGGCTTCGGCGTCATCACGCCCAGGCTGTCCACCTCGAACTGCCGGCCGTTGGACATCACCTTGATCTTGTCGCCCTTGCGCAGGCGGCCGTTGATGATGCGGGCGAGAATAATCACGCCCTTGTACGCGTCGAACCAGCTGTCGAAGATCAGCGCCTGCAGCGGCCCGTCGGGATCGCCCTTGGGCTGCGGCACCAGGTGCACGACGGCCTCCAGAATGTCGGCGACGTTCAGGCCCGTCTTGGCCGACACGGCAACCGCATCATCCGCAGGCAGTCCCACAGACTTCTCGATCATCGCCTTCGTGCGCTCGATGTCCGCGCTGGGCAGGTCGATCTTGTTGATGACCGGAATGATCTCCAGCCCGTTGGAGATCGCCAGGTACGCGTTGGCCAGCGTCTGCGCCTCCACACCCTGGCTCGCGTCGACGACCAGCAGCGCGCCTTCGCACGAAGCCAGCGAGCGCGAGACCTCATAGCTGAAGTCCACGTGGCCCGGCGTGTCGATCAGGTTCAGCTGATACAGGTGGCCGTCGCTGGCGGTGTACATCATGCGCACGGTGTGCGCCTTGATGGTGATGCCGCGCTCGCGCTCCAGGTCCATGGCGTCCAGCACCTGGGCCTGCATCTCGCGCTGGGTCAGCGAGCCGGTCAGCTCCAGCAGCCGGTCGGAGAGGGTCGATTTGCCATGATCGATGTGCGCGATGATCGCGAAGTTGCGTATGTACTTGGGGTCCATGCTGGGGTGCTTTGCGTTCCGATTCTCGGGAAAAATCCTTGAACTACTAGGCTAACACTCTGGCCAACACTCTGGGCGCGCCGCGACAGGCCGCATCGCTGCTTGCGGCCTGCGATTTCGGCCTCGTGGAACCCGTACAATGAACGGGTTGATGTTGACACGCAAACCCACCTCCCCTGTACGCCGCAACAGCCGCTGGTTCGGGCTGGCAACGCTGTCGATGGCTGCTGCCGTCGCTGCGCCGTCCGCGTGGTGCAGCCCGTTTGCCGCAGGCCCGCAGCAGAGCGTTGCGCAGACCGTGCAGCCCGCCGCGCAGCAGCAGGCCGCCGCCGACGACGCACAGAAGGTGCAGGACCTCATCGCTCGCACCGAGGCCAGCTACCGCTCCGGCGTGGACAACTACAACGCCAACCGCCTCGACGCCGCGCGCATGGACTTCGACGCCGCCGTCGACATGATGCTCGCCAGCGGCATGGACCTGAAGAACGATCCCGACCTCTCCGACGAGTTTGAGCAGCTGCTCTCGCGCATCAACTCGCTGGAGCTCGTCGCTCTCAAACAGGGCAACGGCTTCTCGCCCAAGGTGGAAGAGGCGCCCATCGAAGACGCCACCGAGGTCACCTTCACGCCCGACGCCGCGCTGGTCAGCAAGGTCAGCGCCGACATCAAGACCACCACCTCCGATCTGCCGCTGGTCAACAACGAGTACGTCGCCGGCTGGATCGACGCGTTTGCCAACAAGCCCGCACTGCACGCGCACCTCGTGCACTCGCTGGAGCGCGCGGGCAAGTACAAGGTGATGATCCAGAAGATCCTCGCCGACAACGGCGTGCCGCAGGACCTCATCTACCAGGCCGTCACCGAGTCCGGCTTCCAGCCACAGGCGCTCAACCGACGCAGCGGCGCCGGCGGCATGTGGCAGTTCATGCCCTTCGCCGGGGCCTACGGGCTGGTTCGTAACGGCTACTTCGACGAGCGATTCGATCCCGAAAAGTCCACCATCGCGTATGCGAAGTACATGAAGTATCTCTACAGCCAGACCGGCGACTGGTATCTCGCGATGGCCGCGTACGACTGGGGCCTGGGCCGCGTGCAGCACGTCGTCAGCAAGACGGGCTACGCCGACTACTGGGAGATCTATCGCCGCGGCGGCCTGCCTGCCGAGACCAAGGCATACATCCCCAGCGTGATCGCCGCCGTCATCGTCGCCAAGAACCCGCAGCAGTATGGGCTCACGGACCTGGTGCCCGACGCGGCCATCACCTTCGACACCGTCACGACCGACTACGCCATCGACCTGCGCCTCGTCGCCGACCTCACGGACTCCTCCGTCGCGGACATCGTCGCGCTGAACCCCGCGCTGCTGCGGCTCGCCACGCCGAGCGACATCCCATACGATCTGCACGTGCCCTCCGGCAGCAAGGCCGAGTATGCGGACCGGCTGCAGAATATCCCCGAGGAGCATCGCGGCAGCTGGCGGTTCCACGTCGTCAAGGCCGGCGAGACGCTGGACCAGATCGCCGAGTCGATGCACTCGCACGCCACCGAGATTGCGGAGTTCAACGAACTCAAGCCCGGCCAGCCGATCGAAGCGGGCGACGAGCTGGTCGTGCCCGTCGCCGCTGCACAGATTCTGCGCGGCCAGCAGCGTTACACGCTCCGCCGCACGGACACGCTGGTCACGGTGGCCGACCGCTTCGGCGTCACGGTGGAGCAGCTGCGCGCGTGGAACCACCTCAGCTCCAGCCGCGTCGCCGCGGGCCGCTCGCTCTACGTCACCGAGCCCATCCGCCTGGCGCCAACCAGCCGCACCGCGCGCATCCGCCACACCCACAAGCCCACGCGCAAATCCGCGCACAGCAAGGGCGCGGGAAGCGCATCGCGCAAGCCGTCCCATGCTGCGCCAGCCGCGCATCGCAAGGCCGGAAGCAAGTCTCACTGATCGCAGCGCCGCGCGCGCCGATGACGTTCACATCGACGCCGCTTGCTCCGTCGCAAAAAAAGTTACGCTGCACCAAAGAAGATGCTTGCTATTTCCACTCGCGCGGCGTAATTCTTTCTTAATCGTCCGTGTGTTCGAATCCTGTGCAATGTCTCTGCACAGAACAACGGTCGAGAGTTCGACGATCAGCATCACGCAGTACCGGTACCGAAATCGATAGCAAGCTCGGAGAGATCATTCATGTTTCACGACGAAGAGACGATCAAGCTGCATGCCGCCGGATTCGATGACGATGCCTTCGACGATGCCCGTGAGTTCGACGAGGCCATCGACGAGGAAGATGAAGAAGAAGAGTTCACCCTGGCACCGGTAGTGCATGTGGAGCAGGCCGAACTCTACGCGATGCCCGCCACACCCGCCGCTCCCTACGAGCCGCCCGTCCACCTGTCGACACCGCCAGCGCCTGCAGCCAAATCGGCACCGGCAAAGAAAGCACCAGCCAAGAAAGCTCCAACGAAGAAGGCACCGGCCAAGAAGGCTCCTGCTAAAAAAGCTCCAGCCAAGAAGGCCGCCAAGAAAGCGCCTGCCAAGAAAGCGCCTGCGAAGAAGGCTGCCAAGAAGTCGCCCGCCAAGAAGGCGGTTGCGAAGAAGGTTTCAAGTTCTGCCGCGAAGAAGTCCGGTGCTCTGCGCGGCGGTAAGTCTGCCAAGAAAAAGGCAGTCGGCAACAAGGGCACCAAAAAATCAACTATGAGAGGTAAGACCTTGGCAACCAAGAAAGCTGTGAAGAAGGCTGTAAAGAAGGCTCCTGCGAAGAAGGCCGTCAAGAAGGCTGTTGTGAAGAAGGCCGTCAAGAAGGCTCCCGCGAAGAAGGCCGTCAAGAAGGCCGTCAAGAAGGCTGCACCGAAGAAGTAACTTTGGCGCACCAAAACAGGCAAGCAAAAGTGCCCGGCAACCTCGCAAGAGGCCCGGGCATTTTTGCAAAGAAAAATAAACAGAGAGCTGTTGGTCTGGCAGCCTCAGCCCTTCTTCATCGCCGCAATGGCCGCGAGCACATCGGCACTGTGTTCCTGGATGTCCTTCACGTCCCACTCCTTTACGATCTTGCCGCTCGGCGAGATCAGGAACGTCGTCCGCTCTGCATAGTGGATCGGGCCCATGCCGTGGATCGGCACGCCATACGCGTCGATCGCCTTGTGGTCCGGGTCGGCCAGCAGCTTGAACGTCAGCGAGTCCTTCGTGCACCACGTCTTGTGGCTCTCCACCGTGTCGAGCGAGACGCCCAGCACCACTGCGTTCAGCGCGTCATACTTCGGCAGGTCGCGCTGGAAGTTGTGCGCCTCAATCGTGCAGCCGCTGGTCTGGTCCTTCGGGTAGAAGTACAGCACCACCCACTTGCCCTTGTACTGGTCGAGCGAGATGAGCTTGTCCTCCTGCGAGGGCAGTGAAAAGTTCGGTGCCGCGCTGCCGACCGCCGCTAGTTCCGGCGCAGGCGCCGCCGCCGCCAGCGGTAGTGTAAGTGCCAGCGCACCAGCCAGCGTGCCGGCCATGCCCATTGCAATTGCCCGTGTGCGAGTCATCTGAAATCTCCTTGTCGTTGCTGAAGTGTGCGTTGCGCTGCGTCTCCCATCGTACGCGCGGCGACGCACGGGCGGCATCCGT
>JAJZFE010000271.1 GCA_021798655.1 Acidobacteriota bacterium
TGCGGATAGTTCAGCACGCCGCGGCCATACATCGCGCGCACGTACGGCGTCAGCGCCCCGCGCGGACGCAGCAGGTATCGCCCGCCCACCTCATACGTGCGCTCATACAGCTGCGTCGTTGAATCGTTCACCTGGTGGAAGTCCACCTCCACGCCCCAGTGCGGCTTGAAGTCATAGTCCGCATAGAACGTGCCACCCTTCAGCTTGTTCGTGTCATAGTCCGAGTTGGCCAGCGAGAATCCGCCGCCGATCTGGATGTCGCCGATGCGCGAGGCCGTCGTGAGTGCCTGACCATGCGCGGCACTGAGGCCTGCAACGGCCGCAGCCATGCCACAGCAAACGATCACTCTCCGCAACATCAAACCGGGGATCAATACAAAGTCATTCAGGGGCAAGCGATGGCTCCAGGGTCGTTAGACGTACGTTCGCCACGTGCAGACATGCCTTCTCTTCGGGTGCGTCTTCGGGGAACCCCCCGATTCTAACAACGCCCGCGCACTCTACGGCAAACATTTCCGTCCGATGGCATCCTCTTCGGCACACTCCGCCGCGTACACGCCACGCCATTGCCGGCCACGAACGCGGTCTGTATTCTGCAAGAGCCATCTCCGTGCGTCAAGGATTCGTATGCGTTCCGGCTTCCGCTGTGCTGTTGTTGCGCTGCTTCTCTCCGCCACTGGCCTCCTCGCGCAGACCACCATCCACGTTCCCGCGGACCAGCCCACCATCCAGGCCGGCATCAACGCAGCCGCCAACGGTGACACGGTCCTTGTCGCCCCAGGGACCTATACCGAAAACATCGACTTCAAAGGCAAGGCCATCACCGTAACCAGCGGTGCGACCTCGTATGCCGGCGCCGCAGGCACCGTCATTCAGCCCGCCACAGTGGGGCCCCTCGTACGTCTAGCTTCAAACGAACCTAATACCACTACACTGAACGGTTTTACTGTACAGGGGGCGTACAGCAGCCTTGCGTTCACCTCCGATGTTGCAGGTGTTCTGATATCGGGATCGTCTCCTACGATTACGAACAACATCATTCAGGAGAACATAGCGTGTGGAATTCTTGTTGACCTTGGAGGAAGCCCACTTATCCAAGGCAATCACATCTGGAAAAATCGATTTCCTACCTCGAATGACCCGCCATACTCAAATACCTGTGGTTCACAGAATGGGATTATCTCCGGCACAGGTCTGGCAGTTTACGGCGGGGGAATTGTTACCGTACAAAGCAACATTGTGGAAGACAACTCTAACGTTGAGCCAAACGCCCCATCGTCTACCGATGGGGCGGGAATCTTTGTACTGAATGCGAATCGAGTCGTTCTGACGGACAACATCGTGGAGAACAATGCTACAAATGGCGCTGGCATCGATATTCTCTACAATCAGAATAGTCCGGCTATGACGGTTTTGAACCAAAATCTGACCGATGGTCTGGTCTTTGAGAGTCAGTATCAGTCTACGTGGGTTGCAATCAACAACACGTTTGAGGGGATCACTGCGCTCTATCCAGACAATGCGCAAGGCACGCTACTAGAGAACAATATTTTTGCGATATCACGGCAAAATATATATAGCCTATCCTGTCCGCCCGGAGCCAGCTCAACTGCTTATCAAAACCTTAGACTGCGTTACAACGACATCTACAATACGAGCAGTATCCCCAGCGGGTGCCCGCTCGATGCGACCGATCTCCAGTCCGACCCTCTATTTCTGAATCCAGGCGCAGGCGACTACCACACGCAGCGAACTTCGCGTGTCGTTGCGGCAGGGGACATCAATGCGCCCGACATCCAGGCCACCGATCTGGACGGCAAGAACCGCACGGTCTGCGGCACCATCGACATGGGCGTGTATGAGGTTCATCCCCAGCCCGCGACGGTGGTTACCTCCAGCAACAACCCCTCCATCGGCGGCAGCTCCGTCACCTTCACGGCCAGGGTCCCCGGCAACTGCAACGTACCCACCGGCACCGTCACGTTCCTCGACGGAGCCTCCGTCATTGGCACCGTTGCGCTCGACGCCAGCGCGAGCGCCAGCATCTCCACCTCCACGCTCACGGTGGGCTCGCACAACATCACCGTCACCTACCCCGGCGACTTCAACTTCGATCCCAGCACCTCAGCCACGCTCGTCCAGGTCGTCACCGGCTACCCGACCGCGACCACGCTGCTGCAGGTCGCGCCGAACCCCGCGCAGGCGCTGCAGACCGTCTCGCTCTCCGCCAGCGTCTCGTCCCAGTTTGGCAACCCGCCCGGAGCCATCGGCTTCTACGCTGGTACAACACTGCTGGCGACAGCCACCATTGCCGCCAACGTCACGGCAGCGGCCACCATCAGCACACTCACGCCCGGCACCTACAACATCACCGCCGTCTACACACCCACAACTGACTACGCCAGCAGTACATCCGCAACCGTCGTCCTCGTAGTGAACGGAGCACCCACCACAACGACGCTGGCCTCTATGCCGAACCCGTCCTCGTTTGGCCAGAGCGTCAGCTTCACCGCAACGGTGGTCGCGCCGCAGTCAACGGGTGTCCCCGGTGGCACGGTCACGTTTACGGACGGTGCCACTGCGCTCGGCACAGTCACTCTCTCCGCCGCAGGCGTCGCCTCGTTCAGCACGTCCGCACTCTCGGTCGGCAGCCACAACATCACAGCCGTCTACACGGGCTCCGGCAACGACACGAAGAGCACCTCGAACACCGTCATGCAAGTGGTTGGGCTCGACATCACCAACACCACGCTGAGCGCCTCGCCAAACCCCGCCAACTTCGGACAGACCGTCACGCTGACAGCGACGGTCGGCGCGCATCTCGCTGGCATCCCAACGCCTGCGGGCACGGTCGTCTTCTCTGACCAGTTTGGCACCCTTGGCACAGCGCCCCTGGTCGCCGGAGTCGCCAGCCTCAACACCAGCTCTCTCTCGCTGGGCGCACACAACATCGTGGCGACGTACACTGCCGGCAGCGGCTACACGGCAAGCACCTCCAACGCAGTCGCCGAGCTCATTCAGGCCTTCGACTTCACGCTCGGCCTCTCGTCCACGGCGGTCAGCCTGCCTGCGGGCGACTACCACTCGCTCACCGCCACGCTCACACCGCTCGGCAGCTTCCGCGACACAGTCGCGCTTAGCTGCAACTCGGTGCCAGCCTACGCACAGTGCGTCTTCCAGCCAGACTCAACGTCGCTTGCAAACGGCCCGCAGACGGTCACGCTCATCCTGAACACCAGCCAGATCTTCGAGTTTGGCAATCAGGCCAGCACGCATGACCCAGCGCGCAGTTCACGAGGGGTCTTGCTGGGTCTGCTCTTCCTTCCGCTGCTTTCGTTGTGCAGGCCGAAGGGCAGAATCCTGCGCCGTCTCAGTGCATCGCTGGTACTCCTCATCGCGCTGGCTAGCATCACAGCCCTGCAAGGCTGCGGCAGCGGCAAGCTGCCAGCGACCACAGCGCCGGGCACCTACACCGTCACCGTCGTCGCCACCGATACGGCCGCCGCGATCACCCACGCCGTCACCATCTCTCTCGTCGTTAAGCCCTGACGCACCAAGACCCGCATCCCTTGCGATGCGGGCCCTGCTCTTCTCTCTGCTGCTAAACCAGTTCGCCCAGCTCTTCCGCGCGATCATTCACGTTCAGGAACGCGAGCCGCAGCGGCGCGCCCAGCCCGCGCGCTCCGAACGTGCGAATCAGATTGATCCCCGCGATCATCAGCTTCGGCGCATGGCCATCGGGCCACAGCTCGGCAAACGAGCGCATCACGCCGTCTTTATCAGGATGAAACGCACGCTCGTCCCACCGCTGCCAGCCTGGCATGAAGTCCGGAAAGTCGGTGATCGCATTCAGCGTGGACTCGACGATGCGCTGCTCCCAGCGGTTCGCATACTGGTCCATAAAGTGGACATGGCTGCGGCGCTCCACGCGAATCTCGTTCACAAACTCGGTAAAGCTCGCCGCCGTCGTCAGGTTGATGTTGGCGTTCGGCTCCAGCCCGTGGCGGTCGCCGCCGGAGATCGTCAGGTACCCGGCCTCCTTCGCCAGCCGCACCACCTCGCGGTTCTCGCGGGCATGGCGCAGGCCGTTCAACTCGACGGCATGAACCGTCTCGCCAGCCTCATGCAGAAACCGCTTGACCTCGGCCACGTGCGCCGCGCCGGCCTTGTGCAGGTCCCACAGCGGATGGTTGAAGACGATCATCACCTGCGGCTCGTCATGCAGCTCGCGCAGCATCGCCAGCAGCAGTGCATCGCTCTCCGCCGAGCACGCCTGGTGCCCTTCGCCGATGGCCAGCTTCGGCCGCGCCTGCGCCGTGAACGCCTCCATGCGTCGCATCCACTCCAGCCCGTCCGCACTCTTGATGTTGTGGATGCCGAGGTGAAACGTCGTGCCGCCAAACGGCGCAGACCACTCCACGCTCACCGGAATATGCCGCGAGCTGGGCACCGTGCGCAGCAGCATCGGCGCCTCCACCGTGTCATGGTCGGTGATGGACACCAGCGAGTTCAGGTTCAGCCGCTGAATCTGCTTCGACTCCAGGTCATAGGCCATGCGCGGCTGCAGCGGCGGACGCCAGTTCGCGCGCTCAAAGTCCAGCGTGATGCCATGCTTGTCCGACCGCCGCTGATAGCGGTCAAAGACCGTCTTCATCACCGGAAACGCGACAAACATCGCATGGATAAACCCCAGCGTCTCCTCGGAGATGCTGGTATGGCTGTGCAGGCTGACGCCGGTCACATACGGCTCCACCGCCGCCGGCTCCTGCCAGTTCATGGTGATCTGTGTCCGTAGCGCGCG
>JAJZFE010000277.1 GCA_021798655.1 Acidobacteriota bacterium
CCGGACGCTCTTCCTCGGCCGACTTTGCTGGAGCAATAGCTCCAGCAGGCACAGTCGACGACGGGGGCAAAGGAGGGCGTCCGACCGGAGATCCAACCAACGGAGCCACAGATTGCTTCCCAGAGTTCTGACGCTCTCCACTACCTCCAGCGGCCACATCCCTCCCATCTACGGGAGACGGGCGTTCAGACACCGCTGCGCCAGCAACACCCGGTGACAACGGCACTTCCAATACCTTCTTCGGTTCGCCCGCCGTCGCAAACGATTCTTCAGGCTTACTCGCAATCGCAGCACGCATAAAGTCCATCCATATTGGTAGGGCTGCCCTTGCACCTGTCTCCTTCTCCCCCAAGGACTGTCGGTCGTCGAACCCAATCCACGTTCCACATGTCACAGTAGGCGAAAATCCAACAAACCAGGCATCGGTATAGTCGTTCGTGGTTCCGGTCTTTCCCCCCAGAGGATGCTTCAACTGGCTAGCCGCAGCCCCAGTACCCGACTTCACCACTGCTTGTAGAAACTCCATCATCGTCCGTGCCGTATCCACGGAGATCACCTCTTTCACCTGCGGGGTGCTCACTTGCAGAGGCAATCCATCCGCCTGTGTAACCTTCTGAATGAAGTGAGGCTCAATTCGAATCCCATCGTTCGGAAATACGCTATACGCCCCAACCTGCTCCGCCAACGTAATGTCTGCAGAGCCAATGGCCACAGGAAGAAACGGCGGAATATTGCTCGTAATTCCGAATCGGTGCGCCATCTCAATCACCTTCCGAATTCCAACTCGATCCGCCAATTTCAGAGCAGGTATGTTCCTTGACTCAGCAAACGCATTCAAGAGAGTCATGGGACCTTTATAGTCTGCTTCGTAGTTATGCGGCGTGTACGGCCCATTCGGTGTCGGAAAGCTCGTCGGCCCATCTACGACGATGTCCGTCGGCTTAGCTCCCGCCTCAACGGCTGTGGCATAGACATACGGTTTGAAGGAAGATCCCACCTGCCGTTGCGCTTGTGTCGCTCGATTAAACTGCGACAAAGCAAAGTCTCGACCGCCCACCATCGCCAGCACCTCGCCATTCGCGTTGTTCACCGCCATCAGGGACGCCTGCGTCCCGCTATCCTGCTGCAGTGAGACATGAGCCGCACCATCGGATGCCACGGATTCCACGCGAACATAAACCACGTCGCCCGTCTTCAGAAAACTATCGCCGTCCACATTCTGCGACCACTTCCAATCCTCCGGCGTCATTACCGCCTGCTGCTCTCCCAGCTTCACAACAACGCGCCTCGCAGCAGCCGTCAGCACCAACCCATGTACGTAGCTCCCCGGAACCGCGCGCTCCGTCCAGTCCGGATGCCGATAGCTCTCCACATCCAGACCTTCCAGCACCACATTTTGCAGATGAGCCTTCCATCCATGACGGCGCTCATAGGTCGCAGTGCCATCCAGAATTGCCTTGTTTGCCACCCGCTGCAGATCGAGATCAAGCGTCGTATAGACCCGCAGGCCCGCGGCATGCACAGCGTCCACGCCATACTCTTTCTCCAGTTGCCGCCGCACTTCCTCCACAAAGTACGGGGCAACGCTGTTCGGCGGTGACTGGATATGCAGCCCCAACGGAGCAGCCTTGGCAGAAGCAGCCTGCTGCGGCGTAATCTTCCGGTCATCCAACATCTCAGTCAACACCAGGTTACGCCGTCGAAGCGCACGCTCCGGATACCGCACCGGCGAATAGTATTCCGGTCCCTTTGGCAACGCTGCCAGCAACGCCGCCTCCGGCAATGTCAGGTCCTTGGCGCGCTTGCTGAAGTAGTACTCCGCTCCCGCTTCAAAACCATACGTTCCGCGCCCTAGATAAATCTGGTTCGCATACAACGCAAAGATCTGCTGTTTCGTAAACCGCCGTTCAATCTGCAGCGACAAATATATCTCCTGCACCTTCCGGCCATAGGTCTTCTGCGACGATAGAAACAGGTTCCTCGCCAGTTGCATCGTCAGAGTAGATGCCCCCTGCGCCTTCCCGCTGCTGTGCAGATCCCGATACGCGGCACCCACCGCACGAAACAGGTTCACCCCCCAGTTTCGCTCGAAGCTCTTGTCTTCAATGGAGATAATCGCGTCCCGCAGCACCGGAGAAAACTCGGAATACGGCACCACCACTCGTCGCTCCAGCGCAAACGAACCAAATACCCTGCCATGAATGTCGTACAACTCCGTCGTAGTGTTTGGACGATATCGAGCCAGGTCGTCCATCTGCGGTAGGTCGATCGAGTAGACCACCATCAACCCACACAGCGCGCCAAACACCGCCGACAACCCCAGCAATACGGCAAAGGTCGCACGCACCGCCATTCGTCGGGTCGGGTAATCCGGCCCGGAAAGCGTGATGCGCCGCAGCAATTGCCGCCAGCGTGGCACGACCACCTCAATTTCGGGCTCTGCATCTTGATTGAAAAGGCTCAGCACAGCCCCAACATAGCACGAGGCTCCCAGCAAAGTCCGGCCTGAAACGGATTCCACTCTTGCCCGGACTCAACCGCATACACGTCGCATGGCTAGCTTCCTGCTGATCCTTCACATCCATAACAACCAAAAGCAGAAGTCGAGCCATCGCCCGACCTCTGCTTCGCAAACCGAAAGAACCATTGCTCTTCTCGCAGACGCTAAGCACCAAACGCTAGGTCTATCAGAGTCTTCTCCTCCATCTCGTGGGCCTTTGCAGAACCCGTCGCGGGGCTTGCACTCGCACTCCTCTTAACGCTGAGCACAGCGCGATCCCCAGCCAGACGGCGCAGCAACGGCATTACATAGAAAAGTGCACCCATGTTTGCCGGCTCTTCTTGGACCCAGACGATCTCCTTCGCTCCCGGGTGCTCATCCAATGCTGCCTGCAACTCCTCTTCCGGCCACGGATAAAGCTGTTCTACAAAAATAATGCCGACCCCGGAATCTTTTCGCTTGGCTCGCTCGACCCGCAGATTGTGCCCAATCTTGCCGCTGCATACCAGCAACCGCCACGGATCGCTTACCTCATGGTCCGGAAGTACATTCTGGAACCGCTCGCGCGCAAACTCCGCTAACGGAGAAGACGCATCGGGATGCCGTAACATGCTCTTCGGCGTAAAGACAATCAGCGGCTTACGCCATGGTCGCAGTGCCTGCCGACGGAGCAAATGAAAATACTGTGCCGCAGTTGATGGCTGACAGATCTGCATGTTGTCCAGCGCCGCCAATTGCAGGAATCGCTCGATGCGAGCGCTGGAGTGTTCCGGACCTTGGCCTTCATAGCCATGGGGCAGCAGCATCACCAACCCTGAGAGTAACCCCCACTTCGCTTCACTGGCCGCAATAAACTGATCGATAATGATCTGCGCACCGTTCGCAAAATCGCCGAACTGAGCTTCCCACAACACCAGCGCCTCGGGGTAGTCCCGCGAATAGCCGTACTCAAATCCCAGCACCGCTGCCTCAGACAATAGTGAGTTGTACACCTCAAATTTGCCCTGCGTCGCGCTCAAATGCGCCAGAGGGGTGTACCGCAACTCCGTCTCCGTATCTACCATCACTGCGTGTCGCTGGTTGAACGTGCCACGCTGCGAGTCCTGCCCGGTCAAACGCACCGGCAGGCCACGCTCGAGCAGAGAGCCAAACGCCACCAACTCTGCCATACCGTAATCAAATGGCCGAATCCCTGCACCCATCTCATCTCGCTGCTCAAACAACTTCTTCACCTTGGGATGAACGTGGAAACCCTCTGGAGCAGCCGTGATTCCTTTCACCAGCTTCGCCACGTCAGCCGACGACATCCCTGTCGCTACGTCGTCCTCTGACTGTAAAGCTCCGCCGCGGTATGCACTCCAGTAGTCCGGCAACTGTGCCAGCCGCGGCTTGTGGTCAGCTTGCGTCGCAGCCTTCTGATCGTCCAGAAACTCCTGCTGTATCGCCTGTACTTCAGCCGCCGGGTCCACTCCAATCTGCTTCGCATATAACTGAAACAGAGGAGCACGGTCCTTGATGATCGCGTAGCGACGCGGCTGCGTTACCGTCGGATCATCGACCTCACTGTGTCCATGCCGACGGTATCCCACCAGATCCACCACAATGTCGCTATGGAACCGCTGCCGATACTCTGCCGCAATTCCTGCCACGCGAATTACCGCGTCCGGGTCCTCCGCATTCACATGGAAGATTGGAATCGGAAGACGCTTCGCAATATCTGTCGAAAAACGTGACGAGTTGGACTCCTCCGGTAATGCGGTGAAGCCCAGCAGATTGTTCACAATAACGTGCACAGTGCCGCCCACGTTATAGCCATGCAGAGTCGCCATGTTCAACGTCTCGGCAACAATTCCCTGACCGGCAAACGCAGCATCTCCATGAATGATCAAAGGCAGTACCGCCTCTTTGCCGCCTCTGCCAATACGCTCCTGTTTCGCACGCGTGCGTCCCAGCGCTACCGGATCGACCGCTTCCAGATGACTCGGGTTCGAAGCCAAATGCAACGAGATCATGTGTCCATCGGGCGACTGATACTCCCCAGTCGCACCTACGTGGTACTTCACGTCACCGCCGCCCATTGTGCTGCGCGGATCGACATCCTCAAATTTGGTAAAGATCTCCGCAGCTGAACGACCTATGGTGTTGGTCATAACGTTCAACCGGCCGCGATGGCTCATCGCAAAGATGGCTTTTGTAACTCCACCAGTTGCACTTACCTCCAGCACCCGATCCAAAAACGGGATCAGTACCGTCAGCCCTTCCAACGAAAACCGCTTCGTCCCCAGATAACGCGAT
>JAJZFE010000229.1 GCA_021798655.1 Acidobacteriota bacterium
GGGTTGACGCACCAGGTGGCGGCGGAGGCGCGGACGGCGTTCTTTCTGGCGCGGGCGTTTGCGTTTTATTTTGAGCTGATTAATTTGGCGGAGACGAATCATCGCAAGCGGCGGCGGCGGTCGGCGTTGCTGGATGCGTCGGCCGAGCCGCAGCGGGGAAGTTTGCGCGGTACGCTGCGACGGTTGCGGGCGGCGGGGTTCTCGCGCGAGCTGGCGCTGGCGCTGCTGGAGCAGGTTTGCATTATGCCGGTGTTTACGGCGCACCCGACGGAGGTGGCGCGGCGGAGCGTGATGTTCAAGCGGAGAAGCATCTCCGACCTGCTGGAGAAGGTGGATAATATCCCGCTGCCGGAGACGGAGCTGGATGCGCTGGAAGCTGCGCTGCTGGCGGAGATTACGGCGCTGTGGCAGACCGATGACGTGCGCCATGCGCGGCCTACGGTGCGCGATGAGGTGCGGATGGCGCTGGATTATTACGACGCGTCGTTGTTTGCGACGATTCCGGTGCTGTATGCGGAGATGGCGAGCGCGCTGGATGCGGAGCTTCCCGGGCCGCAGCCGACACAACTGGCGGAGCTGCCGGTGGTGGTGCGGTTTGGGTCGTGGATTGGCGGGGACAGGGATGGGAACCCGTTTGTGACGGCGACGACGACGGCGGAGTCGCTGGCGATGTCGCGGGAGCTGGTGCATGACTACTATGTGGCGCGGCTGACGGAGATGTTCGATCAACTGGCGCCGTCGACGCGGCAGGCGCCGATCTCGACGGCGTTGCGACGGCGGGTGACGAAGTATCTGGAGCAGTTGCGTGCGGAGGGATATGCGACGGCGCTGACGGAGCGGTTTCCGACCGAGGCGGTGCGGATGCAGATTGCGTGCATGACGCTGCGGCTGGGCGGAGCTCCGGCGGTGACGATGCACCGGAACCTGGCGCTGCCGCTGGCGGCGACGCTGCCGCGCTATGAGGCGGCGGCGGAGTTTCTGGAGGACCTGACGCTGCTGCATGAGTCGATGGCGGAGAACCGCGGGAAGCGGTTGGCGGAGCGGTTCGTCGATCCGCTGCTGCTGAGCGTGCGGACGTTTGGGCTGCACTTGCAGACGCTGGATATCCGGCAGCATGCGCGGGTGGATGCGGTGGCGCTGGTGGAGTTGCGGGCAAAGTTGAAGCATGCGGCAGTGGAATCAACGGCAGATATATCGGAACGGAGGCATAAAGCACGGGAGATTGCGGGAACTGCGGTGGAATCGATGGGGATCTCGGAGCAGACGCAGGAGGTGCTGGATACGTTTCGCGCGATTGCGGAGTTGAAGCGGAGTCTGCCGGCGACGATTACGCAGTATGTGGTGTCGGGTGCAACGTCGGTGGAGGATGCGCTGACAGTGGTGGAGCTGGCGCGGCTGGGCGGGGTTGCGGTGGAGGGCGGACGGAGCACGAGCGGGGAGCATGATCCGGGGCTACAGCCGGTGCTGCTGTTTGAGTCGATCGAGGACCTGCGGAATGCGCCGGAGGTGTGCCGCGCGTTGTGGACCAACGAGGCGTACGCTCCGCTGCTGAGGGCGTGGGGGGGACGGCAGGAGATGATGCTGGGCTACTCGGACTCGAATAAAGACGGGGGCATGATTACGAGCACGTGGGAGATATGGAAGGCGCACAGGGCGTTGCATGAAGTGGCGAGGGAGTGCGGCGTGACGCTGCGGCTGTTCCATGGGCGAGGGGGGACGGTGGGGCGCGGCGGCGGGCCGACGCATGGAGCGATCTTTGCGCAGCCGCTGAATAGTTTTACGGGCGAGCTGCGGATTACCGAGCAGGGTGAGGTGCTGAACTGGAAGTATTCGGATGTGGTGCTGGCGGAGCGGAACCTGGAGCTGATGATTGCCGCGTCGCTGGATGCGCTGGCGCGGCCGGAGGTGCGGCCGGGCGTGAAGCCGGTGCTGACGGGTGAGATTCTGCCGGAGTGGGAGGCTGCCATGGACGAGCTTTCGGCGACCTCGTTTGCGTTCTATACGCAGTATCTGATGGACGACCCGGAGGTGTATACGTACTTCGAGCAGGCGACGCCGGTGGCGGAGCTGGAGCATGCGAGGATCGGTTCGCGGCCGGCGAAGCGTGCGGACGCGAGCGCAGCCGGGGGAGGGAAGCGAAGCCTGGCCGATCTGCGGGCGATTCCGTGGGTGTTTGGGTGGATGCAGTCGCGGCATGTGGTGCCGGCGTACTTTGGCGTGGGCTATGCGCTGGAGCGGTTTGCGGAGACGCATGGGGATGGGCTGGCGCTGCTGCAGGAGATGGCGCGGGGGCTGCCGCTGTTCCTCGACATTCTGCAGAATGTCGAGATCGCAATGGCCAAGGCGGACTTCGGGATTGCGCGCCAGTACTCGATGCTGGTGGAGGATGCGGGGCTGCGGGAGCGCGTGTTTACGATGCTGGAGACGGAGTTCAACCGGACGCGGCGGATGGTGCTGGCGGTGGCGGAGCAGACGGTGCTGCTGGAGAAGAATCCGGTGCTGGCGCGGTCGATCCGGCTGCGGAATCCGTATGTGGACCCGATGAGCCTGTTGCAGTTGGAGCTGCTGCGAAGGAAACGCGCGGGCGAGAGCGGTGAGGAACTCGACCGCGCGATTACGGCGACGATCAATGGGATCAGCGCGGGGTTGAGGAATACGGGCTGAGGGGCGGGTGTCAGTTCTCAGTTCTCAGTTGTCAGTTCTCAGTTGGCGGGGGCGTGCTGTGTGAACGGTGCGGCGCTGGCAATGCGAGCAAACTGCAGGTCTCTCCGCTGCGCCAAACGATAGAGCTGTTTGGCTCCGGTCGAGATGACAGCACGTTGGCTGGGTACGCATGGGAGAGATGTTCTGCGACGAACGACTGGCACTGAGCACTGAGATCTACGCACTGAGAACTGAGCACTGACAACTGGCTACTTGCTTGGGGTGATGGTGACGGCCTTGTTGTGGACGAAGGTGATGGTGACCGGGTGGCCGAGGTTGTCGTAGGTGACGGTGCGGTCGCCGGTGTTGTCGGAGTCGGGCTTCATGACCTGGCCGAGGGCGAGCATGACCTGGTTCTCGCTCATGCCGAGGACGGCCTGGTGCTTGTCGATGTCTGACCAGATGGCCGGGCCCCAGTAGCTGTAGAGCTGGTGGGGATCGTCATAGAAGAAGACCTGGTCATTGACGAAGGTGTAGGAGCCGTTGTCGTAGTCGCCGACGGGGGTGGCGTAGAGGGTATTGGGGTCGGTGGAGGCGGGCATGGTGAAGGCCAGCAGGACGTGGCGCTGGCCGGCGGGGATGCGGAAGACGGCGGGGCCGGTGGCGGGGGCCTTCTGCTCAAAGACACCTTTGATGAGCAGCGGCGTGGCGCCGAGGAGGGTGCCGGCGGGGTGGGCGTAGTCGACGTGATTGCCTTTGTCGAGGTAGTAGTCGAGCTGGCCGCCGGCACTGACCCAGAGGGTGTGGCCGATGAAGGCGCGCTGGTCGGCGAGGGTGTCGGGACGCTCTTTCTTGAGGAAGACGTTGTCGTCGGGATCGACCTTGATGTCGGCGTAGGGGTCTTTCTTGACGGGGACGTCTTCGTGGTTGGCGCGATAGATGAGGGCTATGCGAAGTCCTACGAGCGATACCATGACCACTGTGGCCGCGAGGGCAATCTTTGGTCCTTTTTGCATCCGTGATCCTCCTGCTGCATTTTAGATGCTGCGCTGCAATCCAATTAGACGCGCGGGACGGAACGATGGCGGTCTGAAGAGTTTGCGAGCTGGTTTAGTCGATGGGTTCCATGCTGCTGAATTGCTTTTCGACGGCGATGAGGCTGTCGGCGGTGAGGGTGTCGGCGTGGCGGAGGGCGGGGAAGAAGACGGTCCAGATGCCGGTGACGGCCATGCTGGCGAGGCCGCCGATGACGACGGCGCGGACGGCTCCCCACCAGTGGGCGGTGAGGCCGCTTTCGTACTCGCCGAACTCGTTGGAGGCGCCGAGGAAGAGCCAGTTGATGCTGGAGACGCGGCCACGCATGGCGGGCGGGGTGGCGAGCTGGAGGATGCTGGCGCGGACGACGACGGAGATCATGTCGGTGGCGCCGATGATGACCAGCGCTGCGCAACTGAGGACGATGTTGCGGCTGAGGCCGAAGACGACGGTGGCGGCTCCGAAGAGGCCGACGCAGGCGAGCATGGTTTTGCCGGCGCGGTGTTTGATGGGGAGCACAAGCAGGGTGAGAGAGACGGTGAGGGCTCCGAGCGAAGGCATGGCGCGGAGCAGGCCGAGGCCGTTGGCGCCGGAGTGCAGGACGTCTGCCGCGAAGATGGGCATCAGCGAGGCAGCGCCGCCGAGCAGGACGGCGAAGAGGTCGAGGGAGATGGAGCCGAGCAGGAGACGGGTACCGATGACGTAGCGCAGGCCGGCGAGCATGGTCTCGATGGTGAAGCCTTTTTTCTCGGCGGCGCTGCGGGGCTGGATGATGCTGATGAGGATGAGGTAGAGGCCGAGGGTGGCGAGGGTGAAGGAGTAGACCAGCGGAGCTCCGTTGAGAGCGGCGAAGCGGCCGCCGAAGAGGCGCAGCAGAGGTGCGGTGAAGAGCAGGCCGCCAAGCATGGGGCCGGTGGCGTTGGCGATCTGGAAGATGGTCGCGCCCCAGGTGACGGCGTTGACGAAGTGAGCTTTGGGGACGAGGGTGGGGACGAGAGCGCTGGAGGCGGGACCGCTGAAGCAGCGTCCGGCGCCGATGACGAAGAGGATGGCGTAGATGAGCCAGATGTTGTGAGAGTGGTGGAGGGCGAGGCGGAGCAACGCGATGGTGGC
>JAJZFE010000360.1 GCA_021798655.1 Acidobacteriota bacterium
GGGCGCGTGTACATGGACTGGTCGCCGATGCCGATTGTGCAGGCGATCGGACGAGATCGGGGGCTGGCTGCGGGCAGCGATGGCGCGGTGGACACGGTGGTCACGTTTCGCGATCCGCGGTTTATGCGTGGGTGGATGAGCGATGCGGGGTGGCAGCCGCTGGTGGGGACGGTGGAGTTGGATGCGGCGGGCCGGGTGGTGCGCCAGACGATGGATGGGCGCGTGGAGCCATAGGATTTGATGGGATGAAAGGCTCCTTGTGGGGCATGGCAGAGGCTCAGGCTACAATCGGGGGAGAGCGGTTGCTTCGTCGCCGCGAACCTTATCGTCGAAGGGCTCACTATCATGCTCGCCATTCTTGTTCTCCTGCTCGCCGCGTTGAGTCGCCTTCTGCCGCACGTCTTCCATAATGTTGCGTTCAACTTTACGGCCGTGGGTGCGGGGCTGCTGTTCTTCGGCTCGCGCAGGCCGCGCTGGCAGGCGGTGCTGGCGGTGGCGGTGATGGCCTTGATGGATGTCGTGCTGACGACGAAGGTGTATGGGTATGCGTTCCATGTGAGCGGATATCTGGTGACGTGGGCGTGGTATGGAGCCGTGTGTCTGATGGGCAGCGTGCTGCTGCGCAAGGTGACGGCGCTGCGTGTGGTGGCCGGGGTGCTGGCTTCGGCAACGAGCTTCTTCCTGCTGAGCAACTTCATGGTGTGGATGGGCGGCGGAAGCATGGTGATGTATCCGCACAGCATGGCCGGGCTGGCGAGTTGCTATGCTGCAGCGCTGCCGTTCTATGGCAACGATCTGATGTCGACGGGCTTGTTTGCGGCGGCGTTCTTCGGGCTGCCGGTGCTGGCGACGCGGCTGGCGGAGTGGATGCAGCCAGCGCACGGGACCGTAGCGTAGACGCTGCGAAGAGATGAATCAACAAAGGCCGCGCCGGGTGCGCGGCCTTTGTCGTGTGTGCGGGATTATTCGTTGGGGAGGGTAATGCCCTTGCGGCTGTCGAAGACCTTGCGCACAACATAGTAGATCAGCCCCAGGAAGGCGGCTGCGCCAATGCCCAGGATCACATCGTGGTGGCTGCGCAGTAGGTGCTTGCAGGTGTGGACGATGGTGGGGCCAAACCAGATCAGCAGCAGCGACCAGATGACGAACTGCACGAGCTTCCCGAGGAAGGTTGCCAGAACGAACGGCACGGCCTTCATCTCAAAGACCCCGGCGGCGAACTGGATGACCTTGAGCGGCGTGGGCGGCGGACCCATGGATGGGATCAGGATGGCGAGAAACTCCTGACGCTCGAAGCGGTCGCGCAGTTGCTCGTAGCGCTTGCGATCGATGTGCTTCATCAGGAAGAGTTCGCCACCGGCGCGGCCGATGAAGAAGGGGGCCAGAGAGCCGAGAGCGGCTGCGGCGGCGCCCACCAGACAATAGACGAGGAAGAGGCTGTGGTTGGCCTTGACGTACACGGTGAGGACGCCGTCGAGGCCGCCGGGGATGGGGACCAGCGCTGAGTCGATGAGGGCGAGGCCGGCGACGCCCCAGATGCCGAGAGGCAGCAGGAAGGCCAGCAGGAGGGCAGAGAACTTATGCAAAAGAACGATGGGATGCAGTTTCACGGAATCTTCATTCTATCGTTCGAGTAGGATGCTCGGTGTTGCCGGCGAGGAGGTCCAGAGCGTGGGGCAGGAGCGGGAGGACGGCGCGGAGTGAGCTTTCTGCTCCGCGCGGGCTGCCGGGGAGATTGAGAATGAGGCAGTTGTCGAGGATGCCGCAGACGCCGCGGCTGAGGGCGGCGTAGGGGGTGCGGCTGGCGCCTTCCTGGCGGATGAGTTCGGCAAGGCCGGGGACCAGCCGAGTGCAGACGGCGAGCGTGGCCTCGGGGGTGATGTCTCGGGGGGCGAGGCCGGTGCCGCCGGTGGTGAGGACCAGCGAGGCGCGGCTGGCGGCGGCGTGCAGCGCGGGGATGATCTGCGCGGACTCGTCGGGGAGGGTGAGCGCGTCGATGATCTGGGCGCCGGCGTGGGTGAGGAGTTGCGCGAGCGCGGGGCCGGAGAGGTCGGTCTGCGTGCCGGCAAAGCAGCGGTCGCTGATGGTGAGGACGACGGCGGTGCGGCCGGTGAGAGGCGTGGGGGACGGCATAGATCAAGAATATCTGCGGACGCGCGGAATTATGACAAAGATGAGAAAATAGAGGAGCCAGCGTCTTTTTGGTCTGGCGATTCGTCGCGGTGCGCAATCTACGCCGCGGCTGGTCCGTCACAGACTAACGACCCGATGCAGCCAATACCGCCACAGATCGATCCCGAGTCCCCGCGCACGCAGCCTGAGACCCCGCAGGATGGGGCTGCGCCGAATGATGCAGAGATGTCCTCTACAGAGGCTGTCAAGCAAGCGAACGACGCTGCGGAGTCCGGCGGGGTGCTGTCGGTGGTGCCGCATGAGGCGAAGAGTGGCGTGGTGTCTGCGCCAGTCCGGATTCGCACCAATCGCTATGGCGATCTGGAGGAACATGAACTCATCCGGCTGCTGGACACGATTGAGGATGAGCGCGCGCGCGGTCGGTTCCGCGAGTCAATCTACATCTCGATGTTTGTCTGGATTGCGATTGCGTGGGTGCTGTTTTATGGGCCGAAGTATCTGTGGCACTCTCCGCAACTGATTACCCCGACAACAGCGCTACAGCAGCAGGCGCTGGTGCAGTTGAATGCGCCGCGACTGCCGCACCGGGCGGTTTCTCCGCCACCGAAGATCGACAAGGGAACTCTGGCGAAGCTGCGTGCGATGGAGCCGAAGCCGCTGCCAGCACCTGTTGCACCGCCGCCGCCACCACCTCCGCCCGCGGCGATGACGCCGACACCGCCGGTTCCGGCCCCACAGATGCCGTTGCCGGCAGCGCCGAAGCCGCATGTGGCGGAGCCTGAGCCGAATGCTCCGTTGCCGCAGGCCCCGAGCCGGTCGATCTTCAATACGCCTTCGTCCGCGAGCGAGAATCTGCAACAGGCCATGCGTGGATCGGAGGGCGGGGGCAGTGATCGCAGTGTGGGCATCCAGGGCGGCGGTGGTGGAACGAAGTTAGGGCAAGGGGTGGATATCCTCTCGGACACGCAGGGGGTCGACTTCCAGCCGTATCTGCAACGGATTCTGCGCGAGATCTATCAGCAGTGGATTCCACTGATCCCCGAGGAGGCGCGGCCGCCGCTGCGCAAGCAGGGCACGACGCAGATTCGCTTTACGATCAATGCGGATGGAACGATTGCGGCGATGCACCTGGATGGGTCGAGCCACGACGATGCGCTGAACCGCGCGGCGTGGGGATCGATTACAGGCGTGGGACAGTTTCCGCCGCTGCCGAAGCAGTTCCACGGACCGAACCTGGAGCTGCGCATTCATTACCTGGTCAATCAAGATTCGGAGTAGCAGCGATGCGGAGCTCTGAGCCTGGCAGCGAGCAACGCGCAGCACCACCGCAGCGACCGCCGCTGACGCCAGAGTTCCTGCGTGAGCGCGCGGAGTACGAACGGTATCGCAGCCAGCGTGAGACGATCGAGCGCCGCAGCATGGTGCGTGGGTTGATCCTGCTGGCGGTGCTGGTGCTGCTGGGAAGCATCGCGCGCGCAGGGTTGGATAGGGTGTTTGTGCACGGTTGGTGGAAGCCTTAGCTGCCGCTCGCCACTGCGCCGAGAGGTGCGCCGCGCGCAGTGCAGAAGAATGAGAACGTGCCGGAGGGCTTGGTGACGGAGCGCGGAGAAAACGGGTATCCGCTGCTGGTGGTGGCAGGGCCGACCGCGAGCGGAAAGACGGCGTTGGCGCTGCGTCTGGCCGAAGAACTGGGCGGCGAGATTGTGAGCTGCGATTCGGTTGCGGTCTATCGCCTGATGGAGATTGGCTCGGCCAAGCCGACGCCGGAAGAACGCGCGCGCGTCACTCATCATTGCATCGATCTGTACTGGCCGGATGAGGCGTGCACGGCGGGCGACTATGCGCGGCATGCGCGCGAGGCGCTTGCGGGGATTCGTGAGCGCGGACGAATCCCGATAGTTGCGGGCGGAACGGGGCTGTATCTGCGTGCGTTGCTGGACGGGCTGGCACCCGCACCGCAGCGCGATGAGGCGTTGCGCGCGCGACTGCGGGAGCGTGTGGAACGCAGGGGATCGGCTTGGCTGCATCGAGTGTTGCAGCGGCTCGATCCGCGCGCAGCAGCGTTGATCCATGCCAACGATACGCCGAAGTTGATTCGCAGTATTGAAGTGACGATGGGGGCGCGTAAGCCACAGACCGAGCAGTGGCAGGCGGGACGCGATCCGCTGCGCGGGTATCGTGTGGTGCAGATGGGGCTGGCGCCGGTGACGTCGAAGGAGATGCGTGAGCGGCTGTATGCGCGGATTAACGATCGTGCGGCGGAGATGTTTGAGCGCGGACTGGTGGCTGAGACGGAGATGCTGCGCGAACGATTCGGCGATGAGTGCCGCGCGCTGGGAGCGCTGGGCTATGTGCAGGCGATGGCCGTGCTGTGCGGCGAGATGACGCTCGATGTGGCGGTGGCTGCGGCCCAGCAGGGGCATCGCAATTATGCGAAGCGGCAAGGCACATGGTTTCGGCGCGATGTGTCGATGCGATGGCTGGCGGGCTTTGGCGATGAGGCGGCGGCGCAGGAAGAGGCGCTGATGCTGGCGCGTGAGTTGGTGGCAGGAGGGAGTCTGGCGTGAGCGGCGTGCGGATCGACAAGTGGCTGTGGGCGGCGAGGTTCTTTAAGACGCGGGCGCTGGCGTCGAAGGCATG
>JAJZFE010000304.1 GCA_021798655.1 Acidobacteriota bacterium
TGCTCGTCCAGCGCACCGAAGGCGTTCGCCCCGAAGCCAGCCGCGCCGCCGCCGCCCCCCGCGAAGAGTTCTCCAGCCTCCTCGAAGCCCGCGAAGCCTACGAGCGCGACTACATCCTCAAAGAACTTGACCGCTGCAACGGCAACGTCTCCCGCGCCGCAGAATCCCTCGGCCTCGAGCGCTCCCACCTCTACCGCAAAATGAAAGCCCTCGGCATCGCCACCCGCGAGTAGCCTATGTTTTTCTGATTGTCATCCTGAGCGCAGCGACGGACCTGCTTCTGTCGTTGCGTTTGCTTGCTCCATCGGATGAGAGGTGGGCTTTCTTTCTGCGTCGCAATCAATGAGGGGCTTTAGCCCGGGATTTGCAGGACCACCCCTACCGCAGCCGCCGATACCGCACCGTCCCCGGCTCATCCCCATCGCCCACCAGGCCCATCCCGCACCGCTGCATCACCTTGATTGACTCCGGCACCTGCACGTACGCCTGGGCGCTCACCGACCTCACGCCCTCCAGCCCCAGCAGCCACTCCACCAGCCTCTGCGCCGCTGCCGTCGCATACCCTCGCCGCTGAAACGCCGGCAGCGTCGAGTAGCCAATCTCCACATCTCCATTCGCCCTCGGAAACCCGCCAATCGCGCCCACCAGCGTCCTCGGCCGCGTCAGCCCGCCGTCCAGCACCACATACCGATGCCACCCAAAGCTCTCCGGCCACTCGTCATACTGCTTCTCGATGATCCGATACACATACGGCTCCCAATCCACCGGTGGCCACTCATGTGTCAGCTTCGCGCGCAGTATCTTCGCCAGGCCCGCAGCATCGCCATCATGCTCCGCCGCCAGCATCTCCGTCGTAATCGCCACCAGGCGCAGGCTCCCCGCCTTCAGATCGGGCGCTTGCGCACTCCGCGCCTGCAGCCCAAACGCTGCTCCCCACTGCAGCAAATCGATCACTCAGCATCCTCCGCCTGCTTCGTCCGACTCTCCGCAAGCTTCTCGTTCCTGTGCTGCGTCTCCGCCAACTGCTCCAACTGCCGCCGCCAATCCAGATCCTCTACAAACCCTCGCGAGCTTCTCCACTCATCCTGAACCTTCACAAACAGCTCCAGAAACACCCGCGTCCCCAGCAGCCCTTCGATGTCCTTCCTCGCCGCCGTCCCAATCTGTTTCAACATCGCACCCTGTTTGCCAATCAGAATCGCCTTCTGGCCCGTGCGCTCGCAGTAGATCGCCGCCGTAATCTTCGTCACCGGCAGCCGTCCATCCTTGCCCTTCTTCATCGAAGCCGGTTCCTCATAGCGCTCAATCACCACCGCTGTAGCATACGGAACCTCTTCGCCCGTGAGAAGCAAAATCTTCTCCCGAATCATCTCCGCCACCAGGAATCGCTCCGGCTGATCCGTCAACTGGTCCTTCGGAAAGTACCTCTGCCCCTCCGGCAAAAATCCCACCATCTTATCCAGCAGCAGCTCCAGCCCTTCGCGCTTCTTCGCCGAAATCGGAATCACATCCGCAAACGTATGCAGCGACGTCCAGTGCGCAATCAGCGGCAGCAGCGTGCTCTTCGGCAGCGCGTCAATCTTGTTCAGCACCAGGATCACCGGGCAATCCAGCTTCTTCACCAGTTGCAGCGCAAAATCATCCTCTGCCTTCGAGAGCACTCTCCGATGCTGCCCCAGCGTCCGCACCTTGCGCGCCTCCGCAAACTCCTCGCTGGTCTGCGGCTTCGGCGGCACCGGCAGCCGATGCGTCACATCCACCAGAAAGATCACCGCATCGCGCGTCTCCAGCGCATCATGCACCTCCTGCATCATCCGCTTGTCGAGCTGCGTCTCCGGCTTATGCACCCCCGGCGTGTCCACAATCACCACCTGCGCCGCGGGCCTTCCGGCATCGCCCTTCGCCTTCTTGCGCACCGGCAGTTCCAGCACGCCCTGGATGCGTGTCCGCGTCGTCTGCGGCTTGTGCGTCACAATCGCCAGCTTCTGGCCCAGCAGTGCATTCAACAGCGTAGACTTCCCCGCATTCGGGCGGCCAACAATCGAAACAAATCCAGTACGTAGTGCCATCCCTCTATCATGACACCCAACGCCCCAAGGCGGAATAACCTGCATCTCAATCCCTACGCCGCCTCGTTCCCCGCCGCCCCCATCAACCCCACCCTCACCCGCTCCACCCGCCTGTCCGACGACGCCATCACCTCCAGCCGCAGCGGCCCATCCTCCACCACCTCGCCCGGCAGCGGAATATGTCCCGCCATCTCGCTCACCAGCCCGCCCACCGTCGTCGCCTCATACTTCGTCAGCAACTGCGCCAGCGTCTGCTCGTGCTCATCCTCCTCCGCAGCATCGCCCTCATCGTCTCCCACGCTCTCGCCCGCATCCTCGCGCTCGCCCAGCTCCTCCACCAGCTCCCGCAGCCGGTCCACCTCAAAACTCCCCGGCACCACCCACGTCCCCTCAGACTCCGCTACCGGCGCATCTCCGGCCGTCTCCGTATCGTGCTCGTCCTCGATCTCCCCCACAATCGCCTCAATCAAATCCTCAATCGTCACCAGCCCCGCGACCCCGCCATACTCATCAATCACGATGCTCATATGCTGCTTCTGCCGCTGCATCTCGCGCAGCAGCTCATTCACCTTCTTCGTCTCCGGAATAAACAACGCCGGCCGCTGCAACTGCGCCACCGTCCGGCTCGCTGCGTCCGCATCCTTCACGCCCAGCAGGTCGCGCGCAAACGCAATCCCCGTAATATGGTCCAGCGAATCCTCATACACCGGCACCCTCGAGAAGTTATGCGCGTTCACCTCCGCCGTAAACTGCTCCAGCGACGTCTTCCCCGACACCGCAAACATCTCCGGCCGCGGCGTCATCACCTCGCGCACCACCTTGTCGCCAAACTCCACCACGCTCCGCACCAGCTCGCGGTCCTCTTCATCCAGCACGCCCTCTTCTTCGCCCGCCTCCAGCAGCGCATCCATCGCCTCTCCCGGATGCTCAATCGTCTCTCCCTCCCCCTCCGCCAGCCCCGCAATCGAGAGCAGCAATCCAATCGTCAGCGTCAACGGCAGCACCAGGTAAAACAGCACCCGCACCAGCAGCGAAATCCGCGCAATCCACTCCCCCACCGTCTTCGTAAAAAAAATCTGCGGCAGCAGACGATCGAAAACCAGCATCGCCAGGAACAACTCGAAGACCGTCCGCGCAATCTCCGCCGGGCTCTCGCCAATCGCACCCTGCAAATGAATTGCCAGCAGAAACACCAGCGCACCCAGCGCAATCTGACGCAGCACCGACGCCGACATCGCCGACGTCTGCCGGCTCAGCCCCAGCTTCGGTTCCACCCACCGCTCCCACGCGTCGATGTTCTCCGTATACTCGCGCGACAGAAACTTCCCCATCTCAAAATAAATCCGGTCCACATAAGCCGCCAGCGCCAGCAGGCACAGCAGCAAACCCACCGCCACATCGAACCCGGACATCATCGTCCCACCCCACTCAACCCACGCCCTCTTCCTTCGCGACCTTCCCGCTTCTTCTTCGCGCCCTTTGCGTCGAAGGCCGTTGCCTTTGCCGTTGCCGTTGCCTTTTTGGTTGTCATCCCGCAGGGATCTGCTTTTGCCCTTGCTTTTGCCGTTGCTCTTGCTTTTGCCGTTGCCGTTGCTAGTTTTTCGCCGTCATCCAGAGCGAAGCGAAGGATCTCAGTATTTGCCCTTGCCTTTGTCTTTGCTCTTCCCGTTGCCTTTCCCCGACCCTCCACCCGCTCAATCAAACCACCCGGCAACCGCAGCTTTGCGCGCAGCGCGCTCTCCCGCTCGGCCATCTCGCCGCCATCCACCTCATGGTCCATCCCGGAAAGATGCAGCAGCCCATGCAGCAGCAGCACGCGCACCTCATCACGCAGCGCATGCCCATGCTCCTGAGCCTGCTTCTGCGCCGTCTCCAGCGAAATCGCAAGATCCCCGGCGTGCCCTCCGGCAAACTCTTCAGACGCAGGAAAGCTCAGCACATCGGTAGCTTTATCCTTACCCCGAAACGTCCGATTCAGCCGCCGCAGCGTCCGATCGTCCGCCAGCAGCACCTCCACCTCGCCCTGCAGCCCCACTGCAGCCTGCGCCGTCCGCAGGAACCGGCTCAGCCCTGCCCGCGACAACCCCATCGCGCGCCAGGCCTCAGCGTCCGTAACATACTCAATCGTCCCAGCCTTCCCAGCCAGCTTTCGTGGAGGTTCCAAGGTCATCATGCTTGCTCTGATGCTACCGCAACCCGGCGTCGATGCCATGAAAACAAAAGGCCGCCGCGCAATATCGCACGGCGGCCTTTTGTTTTCGCTAACCCTTACTGCGGATGCAGCACCCGTTTCGGCGTCTCCTCCACCTCAATCGCCAGAGGCACTCCATCGACCGCCAGCGGCAACTGCTCCGCCCGCTGATACGTGTCATACGCGCGCACAATCCGCTGCACCAGCAGATGCCGCACCACGTCCACATCCTCGAAATGGCAGAACCGGATACCCTCCACGCCATCCAGCACGCGCAGCGCCTCAAACAGCCCGCTCTTCTTCGGATTCGGCAGATCGATCTGCGTCAGATCGCCCGTAATCACCGCCTTCGACGCATTGCCCAGCCGCGTCAAAAACATCTTCATCTGCTCATTGGTCGTATTCTGCGCCTCGTCCATGATGATGAACGCGTCATTCAGCGTACGCCCGCGCATAAACGCCA
>JAJZFE010000047.1 GCA_021798655.1 Acidobacteriota bacterium
TGGCGTCCTGAATGCCCTGGAGGACCCAGCTGAGGTAGCCTGCGCCTTCGCCGGCCTCGCACTGGGAGAGCGTAGTGCCGGGAGTTGTCGCGGGCATCCGTTCGACGACCTTGATGTTGAGGATGGCAGCATGAGGAGCGACGCCGATGATGAGTCCTGTTCCGGGGCCCTGAGCGGCGGCGGCGAGCGAGGCGGTGAAGGTGCCGTGGCCGGTCTGGTCGACGGGTGAGCCGTCGTCGCAGACGCTGGGCAGCGCTGTCTGGTTGACCTCGGAGAGGTTGAGGACGAGGTTCGGTGCGATGTCAGGGTGGGTAGGATCGACGCCGGAGTCGAGTACGGCGATGCGGACGCCAGCACCGGTTGCGGTGTTCCACGGGCCGGTGAGCGGGCCTCCGGGGATGTCTTTGCCGTAGCCGCCTGCGGACTGCACGGCCCAGCCTTGCGGCGTCTCGTAGAAGTAGTCGCTCTCGGGGGTGATGAAGGGCTTCTCCACGGTGCTGGAGATGTGCGGAGACTGGGGCAGCGGGCCGTTGACGTAGGAGGTTGCGTCGGCGTGGAGCTGGAGGCGGTCGACGGTGATGTAGCGGTCGTGGAGGACGGCAGAGACCTCGGGCTGGGCGAGCAGCGCGTCGATAGCAGCCTGTGGATCGCCGGCGACCTGCACGCTGCTGAGTCCGAGCGCGGGCATGTGGCTGATGACCTGGGCTCCGGCGCGGGCAGCCATTGCGGAGGCCGATGCGGGCACGCTGCCGCTGTGGTAGAAGACGACGAGCCGGTTGGGAACGACGGTTTCGAGGGATGCCTGCGGTGGGTTGATGACCGGCGTCGCAACGCCGCAGCCGGCGAGCCCGAGAGAGAGTGCGAGAGAGAGGAAGCAGAGCAGTGAACGAACCATGGGAGCCTCGGGGAACTTCTGTTTCAGGGTGGGTATCGGCGTGCGTGCGGTGGAGAACGGAGGTTGTCCGCAAGTGCAACAGTGCTGAAAGGGGTAGAGGCGCGTGCGAGGCTGTCAGACCGGGCGGGCTGTGCGTGACAGGAGTGGATTTTGCACCGGGTGTAGCTAGTAGAATCACGGATGGACATGGGACGGGAGGGTCAGGACTTGGCACAGAAGGGTTTAGCGAATACGAAGGTTGCCGAGCGCTCTCCGGAGACGGTGCTGGCCGGCGGGTTGACTCGGGCGCAGCTGATCGAGTTCTACCGGCTGATGTACCTGTCGCGGCGGACCGATGACCGCGAGATCCTGCTGAAGCGTCAGCAGAAGATCTTCTTCCAGATATCGTGTGCGGGCCACGAGGCGCTGCTGGTGGCCGCCGGGATGGCGCTGAAGCCCGGCTATGACTGGTTCTTTCCGTACTATCGCGATCGTGCGCTGTGCCTTGCTCTGGGCAACACTGTGGAGGAGCAGCTGCTGCAGTCGGTGGGCGCGGCGGATGACCCGGCCAGCGGCGGGCGGCAGATGCCTTCGCACTGGACGAGCAAGCGGTTGAACATCGTCTCGCCCTCGTCGGCGACGGCGACGCAGTGTCTGCACGCGGTGGGCTGCGCGGAGGCGGGAAGGTACTTTACGCAGCATCCGAAGGCCGCCAGCAAGCCAACGGGCGTGGTGGACTATCGGCTGTACAAGGATGTGACGTTCCACGGCGATGAGGTGACGTATGTGTCCATCGGCGAAGGCTCGACGAGCCAGGGCGAGTTCTGGGAGAGCCTGAACACGGCGTCGAACCTGAAGCTGCCGGTGGTGTATGTGGTGGAGGACAACGGCTACGCGATCTCGACGCCGGTGGAGGTGAATACGCCGGGTGGCAGCATCTCGAAGCTGGTGGCGAACTTCCCGAACTTCCACTTCGCGGAGGTGGACGGAACGGACGCGATTGCCAGCTATGAGGCGATGGTGAAGGCTGTGGCGTACTGCCGCAGCGGCAAGGGACCGGCGCTGGTGCATGGACATGTGGTGCGTCCGTACTCGCACTCGCTGTCGGATGACGAGACGCACTACCGCAGCGCGGCGGAGATTGAGGTCGATGCGCTGCGCGATCCGGTGCTGAAGATGCAGACGTGGCTGATGCGCGAGGGCGTGCTGGACGCAGAGGGCATCAACGCGCTGGAGCGCTCGGTGGACGACGAGGTGCAGCGGGCCAGCGACCGTGCGCTGTCGGCCGTGCTGGCGCAGCCGGAGTCGATCCTGAAGCACGTGTACTCGGAGGACCTGAAGCCGATGGACGCAGTGTTTGCGAGTGAGCCGCAGAAGACCGCGGACGCGAGCGAGCACACGATGCTGGACCTGATCAACCGCTGCATGCACGACGAGATGCGTCGCGATGAGCGGATCGTTGTGTTCGGCGAAGATGTAGCCGATGCGACGCGCGACAAGGACCTGCGCGCCGGCAAGCTGAAGGGCAAGGGCGGCGTCTTCAAGGTGACGCACGGGCTGCAGAAGGAGTTTGGCAGCGACCGTGTGTTCAACTCGCCGCTGGCGGAGGCGAACATTGTGGGCCGCGCGATCGGCATGGCCGTGCGCGGGATGAAGCCGGTGGTGGAGATCCAGTTCTTCGACTACATCTGGCCAGCCGTGCACCAGATGCGGAACGAGCTGGCGGTGATGCGTTGGCGGTCGAACGGAGCGTTCGATTGCCCGGTGGTGATTCGCGTGCCGGCGGGCGGGTACCTGACGGGCGGCTCGATCTATCACTCGCAGTCGGGCGAGAGCATCTTCACGCATACGCCGGGCGTGCGGATTGTGATGCCGTCGAATGCGCTGGACGCGATCGGGCTGCTGCGGACGGCGATCCGCTGCGACGATCCGGTGATCTTCCTGGAGCACAAGAACCTGTACCGCTCGGTGTTTGGGCGAGGTCGGTATCCGGGGCCGGAGTACACGATCCCGTTTGGCAAGGCCGCGATCGTGAAGCCGGGCAAGGACCTGACGGTGATCACGTATGGTGCTGTGGTGCCGCGCGCGCTGGAGGCGGCGCGACGGATGGAGCGCGAACTGGGCGTGGACGTGGAGCTGATCGACCTGCGCAGCCTGACGCCGTACGACTGGGAGGCGATTGCGACCAGCGTGAAGAAGACCAGCAAGGTGATCGTCGCGCATGAGGACATGCGCAGCTGGGGCTTCGGCGCGGAGATCGCGGCGCGGATCGGCGAGGAGCTGTTCCACGACCTGGATGCGCCGGTGCGACGCGTGGGCGCGATGGACACGTTCTGCGGCTATCAGCCGCTGCTGGAGGACGTGATCCTGCCGCAGGTGGAGCACCTGTTCCGTGCGATGAGCGAGCTGGCGAAGTTTTAGAGCAGTTCGCGTGAAGGTGTAGACCTATCTAGTTGTTCGAAATGCGGGGGTTTCTCCGCTACGGCCGCAAAAGCGCGGCCTTCGGTCGAAATGACAAAGCTGTACCGATGTCTAAACAGTGATGGCCGCAGCGCGCTTGGGGTAGACTGAGCGTGTCCCCGCACGTTGGATCACTCGTTCCTCCCTACCCTGGAGAGTCGTCATGCACTGGCAGCGCAAGGCCGGAGTCGCGTCGATGACAGCAGGCACTCTGCTGCTGGCGGCCTGTGTGGTGCCGACCGTGTATGGCCGGGCGATGTCGCGCCTGGCGGTGGTGGCGTTCAAGGCGCAGGGCGGGAACAACAGGCTGTGGGACAGCGCGCGGGTGCGGGCGTACGAAGCAGCTCTGCATGTGACGATGCCGCAGCCCGAAGCGCTGCTGCGGGTGCCGAAGGCAGGCATCGAGGTCCCGGTGTACGAGGGTACGAGCGACCTGACGCTGAACCGCGGCGCAGGCCATGTGAGCGGGACGGCGATGCCAGGCGCGCCGGGCAATGTCGCCGGCAACACCGTGATTGCAGGGCATCGCGACGGGTTCTTCCGCGGGCTGAAGGACGTGGGTGTCGGTGACCGGATCGAGCTGCAGCACGGAAGCCAGATCGATGCGTATGTGGTGGAGCGAGTTCGGGTCGTCGTACCGGAGGACACGTCCGTCCTCAAAGACACAGATCAATCAACCGTGACGTTGATTACGTGCTACCCGTTTTATTACGTGGGAGCAGCGCCGCAGCGGTATGTTGTGCAGGCGGTGAAGGCAGGAAGTTAGGCGAAAGCAAGATATTGCAGGAGAAGAACAAGCAAGACATTTTCAGGAGAAGAAGAGGGTATGACGATGTTTGAACGCCGCCTTGTAGTTGCTACTGTTTTCGCGTTTTCTGGAGTGTGTTCCCTGGTTGCCGGGGCGCAGGCCAAGGTCAGTTCGGGCACCAGCTCGACCGTGGTGTACGTCAGCGGAGGAGACCTGGTGGTGAAGGCCGCCGATGGCAAGCTGCTGAACTATACCGTGGCCGCCGGCACGATGTTCGAAGCCGGTGGAAAGTCGGTGCCGCTGGCTGAGTTGAAGCCGGGTACGGTGCTGACCAAGGCGGTCTCGACGGGGTTTGACCCGGATGTGATCGCCGCGGTGGAGGTGGTGAAAGGCAAGGTGTTTGCCGTGACCCCGCCGGATGTGGTGACGCTGTCGCTGGCCGACGGCATCAAGGAGCTGACCGTGCCTGCGGGGACGACGTTCCTGGTGGATGGCAAGGCGATGACGGTCGCCGAGCTGAAGCCGGACATGCTGGTGGAGGCGACGGTGTTGACGACGGTTGCGCCGGATGCGAAGCCTGAGGTGCTGAATGCGAAGGTGGCGAAGCTGCCTGCGTTGACCGGCGCG
>JAJZFE010000343.1 GCA_021798655.1 Acidobacteriota bacterium
CATCATCGGCGCCATGACGCTGGCCGTCGGCGGCGTCGGCGTGATGAACATCATGCTCGTCTCGGTCAGCGAGCGCACCCGCGAGATCGGCCTGATGAAGGCCCTCGGCGCGCGTCGTCGCGACATCATGCTGCACTTCCTGCTGGAGAGCCTGGTGCTCACGCTCATCGCCGGCGTTCTGGGCATGGTGGTCGCTGTTGCGGCCGGGCATATCATTCCGCCGATGCCGCTCTACTCCGCCATCTACAAGACCGCAAACCACGACGGCGACATCTTCCTGCGCGCCTCCACCAACACGATGGTGGTCTCGTTTCTCATTCTGTCGGTGGTGGGCATCGTCTCCGGCCTGGTGCCTGCGATGCGCGCCGCACGCATGGACCCCGTCGTCGCGCTACGCCACGAGTAGCTCTACCTGCCGCCGTACACCGCGCGATACACCTCGCGGTTGCGCACGATGCTCTGCACATACTCGCGCGTCTCGGTGTACGGAATCGACTCCACCCACTCCGGCATATCCTTGTAGTTGTTCAGCGCAATCCAGTTCCGCACCGGCGTGTCGCCTGCGTTGTACGCGGCCAGGGCATACTCCACCTGCCCGTTGTAGCGGTCGATCGAGTTCTTCAGGTCCTTCGTTCCGAGCCGCAGGTTTGTCGTCGGGTCCAGCAGCTGCGTCGTCGTAAAGTGGCGGTCGCCCTCGCGCCGCGCCAGCGACTTGCCCGTCGAAGGCAGCAGCTGCATCAGGCCCCACGCATTCGCGCGGCTCACCGCCCCCGGGTTGAACTCCGACTCCTGTCGGATCAGCGCCGCCACCAGGTACGGGTCAAGATCATTCATCTCCGCATCGGTGCGCAGCTGCGACCAGTAGGGACGCGGGAACTCCAGCTCCCAGTACGGCATCGGAACGTCGTTCACCGGCAGCGAGAAGAACGGAATCTTTGCGCGCT
This sequence comes from Acidobacteriota bacterium, assembly GCA_021798655.1. The sequence continues at coordinate 945 of JAJZFE010000343.1, forward strand.
TCATCGCCTGCAACGCGCGCGCGTCTTCGCCAAAGCTCTGGTAGATCTGCGCCTCCGCCAGCGCACCCCACTGCGCCGAGGTCGCGCTCAACTGAATCTCCGGACGGATGTACTCGTTCAGCGCAGCGTTCGCCAGCAGCCGCGCTTTGATCAGGTGCACATCGTTGTCCGGCAGCACATCGGTCAGGTGCGGATCCTCCACTGCACGCACCGCAGCCAGCGCGGGCGCGGGTGCAACGGCCGTCTTCGCGCCGATCACGGCAATCCGTTTGCGCCCTTCCAATACGTAGTAGCTGTTGGGATACGCCGTGCTCAGCGCACGATAGTAGTTCAGCGCCTGGCCGAAGTTGTGCTCCTCGTCCTCATACATCCGCCCGCGCCAGTACAGCGCTCCGGGCACCTCCGGCCCGCCGGGATAGTTCACCACCTGCTCGTCCATCAGCCGCGCCGACTCCGCATAGCGCCGCTCGCGGTAGTTTAGCCACGCTGCACGCCAGTGCGAAACAGGCGCGTACAGACTGCGCGGAAAGCGTTCCACCAGCGCCGTGTAGTCCGCGATGGCACGAGCGTTGTCGTGCTTCAGCAGGTACATGTTGCCGCCCGAGTGCAGCGCCTCTTCCAGCCAGCGGCTCTGCGGATAGCTCGTCATCAACTGCTGCACAATCGCATCCTGCGCGTCGAAGTTGCCCTCGCTGCGTGCCAGCTCCGCACGCAGATACAGCCGCAGCGCCGAGCTGTCATCGCCCGTTACAGGCAGGTTGTCCACCTCTTTACGGGTCAGGTTCTTCAGCCGTAGATCGCACACCGCAACGTAGATCTCCAGCGCATCACGATCCGCCTGGCCCAGCCCCGCATCACTCTTCTGCAGCGCGCGATACTCCGCCTCCGCCTCGCTGAACTGGTTCGCATTGAACAGCGCGTCCGCGTGCTGCTTGCGCTCCGCCGGAGTCAGCGGCATGTTCATCGCCAGCATCTGCGTCTTCGCCGTCGCCGCTTCGGGCGTCAGCGCATCGTTCAGGTAGATCCCCCGATACAGCTCTGCGGCCTTCGCCGTATTGCCCGCAGCCTGGTAGCTCTTCGCCAGCGCCAGCCGATAGTCCACACTGTTCGATTGCGCGCCCGCAGCCTGCAACGCACGCAGCGCACTCGCCGCGTCACTCTGCGCCAGGTACGCAGCCGAGAGCAGCACCGGCGCCTGCGCATCAAACAGACTGCCCGGATGCCGCACCGCAAAGTCCTTCAGCAGCGGCACCGCCTCCTGCGCGCGATTGCCCTGCACTGCCGCCTGCGCGCCCAGGTAATCGGCATAGTCGCTCAACGCAGCATTGCCCTGCGCCGCGCGGCGAAACGTCAGCTCCGCATCGGCATATCGCTTATCCATCAGGTACGCGTGACCCAGCGCGAGGTTCGCCGCCGCCGCGCCATCGCCCGGATGCGCCGCTGCAAACCCGGCCACACCGGCATACGCCGCAGCACTGCGCGCCAACACCAGTTGCTGCGCCATCGGCCGCAGCGTCGCCGAAGCGACAAACGCATGGCTCAGCCGAAGACTCTCCCGCGTCGCCCGCGGCATGGCCACGCGATGCACCGCCGCGTGGCGTCCGTGACGAGACGCGCTCGCCGCGCCGTGCGCCGCGGTCGACGTATGTCGCCGCGTCGTGCTGCTCTGCGCGGAGCACAGCCCCACCATCACCGCACAGACCATCACCGTCACCCGCTGCCAACTCATTGCCGCTCGCATCATCCCCGCACTCCACACTCCTTTGACTCTAACGGCTCGCACGGGGCTTGCGTTGTGCTGACCCCGCCCTCGACGAACCAGCAAAGGTAACTGCTTCGCCGCCGCGCAGCCCTCACCGCCCTCCGGCACGCTCGCCGCTGGCGACGACTGCGCCTCGTCAAGTACACTGGTCGTTGGAGCCCACTATGGCCGCACCCAACGCATCTGTCGTTCCCAAGTCCGCCGCGCCTCGCGTCCGCGCCAAAGCCGTGGACCCGGCCGCAGCCCAGGACGTTGCTGCCCTGTCGGCTGACCCGCTCGATCCTGAAAACGACCTCGCCGCGCTGGGGTTGCTCGACGAGGCCGCGCCCGACGCCCTGCCCGTGGAGGTGCACCCCGACGTGCTGCTCGTCGAACGCGCCAAGGCCGGCGACACCGCCGCCTTCGAGCAGCTCATCAAGCAGTACGATCGCCAGATCTTCCGCACCGCACAGCACATCACCCAGAACCGCGAGGACGCCGAAGACATCACCCAGGACGTCTTCTTCAAGGCCTTCCAGAAGCTCGAACAGTTTCAGGGCAACTCCAAGTTCTCCACCTGGCTGGTCCGCATTGCGGTCAACGAGAGCCTCATGCGCCTGCGCAAGCGCAAGACCTCCCGCACCGTCTCCATGGATCAGGACGTCGAAACCGACGAGGGTTCCATCCCCCGCGACTTCGCCGAGTGGCGGCCAAATCCCGAGCAGAATTACTCGCAATCCGAGCTGGCGGAGATCCTCCGCAAGACAATTGCAGGTTTGCCCCCAGGTTTTCGAACCGTTTTCACATTACGGGACATCGAAAACTTGTCGACGGAAGAGACAGCCGAGGCCCTCGGGCTCAGCGTCCCGGCCGTCAAGTCTCGTCTGCTCCGTGCGCGCCTGCAACTGCGCGAACGCCTCAGCCGTTACTTCAAGCAGTCCAAAGAAGCTGCAAGGAACTAGCACCAAAGAGTCGGCGAAGTCATCAAAAAGGACAGAGGCAACAGACGTCGCCATGAGGAAACCGAAGTGAACTGCACAGATTTTCTGGCTAAACTAACCGACTACTTCGACGGACAGATCGACCCCAGCCTGCTGGTTGAGGTGAAAGAGCATCTGGGAAGCTGTCATCACTGCGAGGTCGTGGTCGATACCACCCGCAAGACCATCGATGTCTACCGCGGCGCCCAGGCCTATGAGTTCCCCGAGGAACTCTCCAGCCGTCTTCGCGCGGCGGTGATGGATCGCTGTCGGGCCATCGGCAAGTATCCAGAGGTCGAGCTCAAGGGCGTTCCCCCTGCCGTCCCGGCCAAGCAACACTCCTGATCCGAACTTCAGCCAGTAATCTGTCCACGCAAAATGGCAGAGGCGACCGCAATGGTCGCCTCTGCCATTTTGTACTGTTGTCCCGTTTACTTCGTGACCACCTGCTGAAACAGCGGCGAGGTCAGCAGGCCGGCAAACTCCGAGTCCGACGAGGAGTACGCCACCGTCAGCGTTCCGGCGTTCGACGATATGTTCGTGTCGTCCACGGCGGTCTTCTCCAGCGGCGATCCGCTGGTCTTCCGCATCATCGCCACGCCCTGCATCAGCGTCGCCGCCGTTGCTGCGGTGATGGTGTCCGCCGTCACCACGTACATGTCGAACTTCACGCCGTTGGAGAAGTCCATCGTGTAGCGCGCGCTCTTGAAGCGGGTCTTCACCGTGTCAAAGTCCGCCAGCTGCGACGCGTCGCCCAGCACGCCCTGCATCATCGTCTGCGTGCCCTTCTGGTCCAGCAGGCTCCACACCGGCCGCGAGTCCACCGATGCCATGTCGTTCATCATCTCGCTGTTCTGCAGAAAGTTCGGCTGCAGCCCGTCGCGTGCGTCCAGCGCCGCCTTCACTGCATCGCGATCGCCAAAGATCATCGTCGTCTGGTTCAGGAACGCCACGCTCATGCCCGCCGAGCCCATCGGATAGATCGAGTTCTGGCGATACACCGTCGGCTTCGTCTTGTCCTTGGCAAAGTGC
>JAJZFE010000294.1 GCA_021798655.1 Acidobacteriota bacterium
CGAATGTGAAGGTGCGCGAAGCGATCAAGCAGGTGCTGCCTTTTCATCCGACGGCTGCGCAGAAGCGGGTGCTGGGCGAGATTGCGGGAGACATGCGGCGGGCCCAGCCGATGCGGCGGCTGCTGCAGGGGGATGTAGGCTCCGGCAAGACGATTGTGGCGATGCAGGCGGCGCTGGTAGCGATCGAGAACGGCTACCAGGCGGCGCTGATGGCCCCGACGGAGATTCTGGCGACGCAGCACTATCTCTCCGCACGCAAGCTGCTGGGCGGGGCGATCTCGCCGACGACGGGCAGGCCCTATCGCGTGACGCTGCTGACCGGATCGCTGGACGAAGCGACCAAACGCGAGGCGCGCGGCAGAATCTTTCGCGGCGAGACGGACCTGGCGGTCGGCACGCATGCGCTGATTGAAGACAAGGTGGACTTTGAGAATCTGGGGCTGGTGATCGTCGACGAGCAACACCGCTTTGGGGTGCAGCAGCGTTTTCGGTTGATGAAGAAAGATACGGCGCTGGATCCGGACGTGCTGGTGATGACGGCGACGCCGATTCCGCGGACGCTGGCGCTGACGCTGTATGGCGATCTGGATGCCAGCGTGATCGACGAACTGCCGCCGGGACGCACGCCGATCGTGACGCGGCGCACCAGCGAGGAACGCGCTGCGGACGTGTGGGAGTTTGTGCGCAAACAGGTTACACAAGGGCGGCAGGCCTACATTGTGTATCCGGTGATTGAAGGGGCCAAGGACGATCAGCCAGAGTTGGACTTTGCCCACGACGAGGCTGCCGATGATGCGAGCACGGCTGCGGGAAAGAAAGCAGCAGCGACCGCAGGCAAGAAGGGCAAGAAGTCCGCGCCGAAGACAGAGAAGTTATTTACGCCCAAGAAGCTGCTGCGCGCGGCGGCAGATATGTATGACGAGTTGCGCGCGGGAGCGCTGGCGGGGCTGCGGCTGGGGCTGCTGCATGGCCGGTTGAGCGCCGATGACAAAGAGGTGGCGATGCGGCGGTTCCAGCGCGGCGACATCGATGTGCTGATTGCGACGACGGTGATTGAAGTGGGCGTGGACGTACCGAATGCTTCGGTGATGGTGATCGAACATGCGGAGCGCTTCGGGCTGGCGCAGATGCATCAGCTACGGGGGCGGGTGGGCCGTGGTGCGGCCAAGAGCTACTGCATCCTGATGACGGGCAACAAGGTAAGCGAGCAGGCCGAGATGCGGCTGGATGCGATGGTGCGCACGCAGAATGGATTTGAACTGGCGGAGCTTGACCTGCAGCAACGTGGACCGGGGGAGTTCTTTGGGACGCGGCAGGCCGGGCTGCCGGAGTTTCGCGTGGCGAATCTGCTGCGGGATCGGGCGATGCTGGAGTTGGCCAAGAGTGAGGCGGCACGCTTTGCGCTGCGGCCCGATCCGGAGGTCTCGCGGGAAGAGACCGATGCGGTGTGGGCGCGGTTGAAGCAGCAGTGGCAACGGCGTTATGGGCTGGTGGAGGCTTAGCTGCGGAAGCTGAGGAAAGGCTAGGAAGCAATGGCCACGGCGAGATCGACCGTGACCGACTGGGGTGCCGGGGCCTTTCTGGGGCCGCGCTTTCGGGCGACCAGCACGCGGATCCGCTCGATCATCTCCGCCGGGGACGAGGCACCTTTGGGCAGAAACACATCGGCGCAGATGGCGCGATCGAACGCGTTGACGGTGCCGGAGACGATCATCGCCGGCAGGCCGGGGTGGATTTGCTTGGCGCGGCGAACGAGTTCGTTGCCATCCATTTGTGGCATCAGCAGGTCGCACAGCAGCAGATCGACGCTTCCGGGGATGGAGTTTTCCAGGTATTCGAGTGCCTGTTGCGCGGTATGCGCTGTGATGACGCGGTAGCCGCGGGTCTCCAGCAGAAACGTACGGACGGATAGAACCTGTTCGTTGTCGTCAACACAGAGGATCGTCTTCTTGGGGCGCAATGCTTGCTCGCTTCTGCTGTGGGGCACCGTCGTGGTGCACGCACAGCGGATGGGTCCGATGCGCCGCCATCTGCTGGTAGGCAGCGGGCGCACGGGTGCGTTGACGTCTACCCTGTGATCCGGCCGAAGGCAAACTCCGGCGCGTACTGGTCCTGCTACTTCCAGCGGCGGCGGCCAGCAGAGACGAAGCTCTCCTGTCCGCTCCACGGGGAGCAGTTCCACCAGGCCGGCAGGCTGTGCCGGATCACGGGGTGCGAGATCGGCTTGAAGCGACGCAGGTTGCCTCGGGCCAGTGCTCACGCGCAAGTCATCCACAGCAGCGAATACAGCGGATACCAACCGAACCAACAGGTTTGGCGTCGCCACGTAGCAGGCAGCGATGATGCGCATGAGAGGACGCGACTGCGGACAGTCAAGCTTCTCTCAACTCAATTTTTTTATAAAACCAGGCGAAAGTAATCGTCTCCAACGTCACGCCCCATTGCGGGGATGCCCGTCGTCAACGCTTGCTCAGACTACGAAGCGGCACCCAGCTTGGCAACAGCGAAGTTACGGCGAAGATCGGCGGTATTGGTGATTGCGCTTCCACCGGTACAGCGAAACGCTGCGTCTGCGCTGGAGATGCACGATAGCCCTCTGTTGAAATCGCGTGCATCACGGCAGGAAAAACCGTCCCGTTGCAACGGAAATGGTGCGGCCTCCGACGAACACATTCGACACGTGGCTACCTTCGCCATGGGCACGAACATGGATGCGGCTTGGACGCAGCATCTCGATGCCTTGCTCCAGGATGATCTCGTGATCGCTGGGCACGAGACCATGCCGGACCAGATAGGCGATCGCGCAGCCAGAGGCCGAGCCGGTGGCAGGATCTTCGCCGTTGTAGAACTGCATGCGGGCGTGCCAGTCCGCACCGGATGCGGTATCGGCACGGGTAATGCAATGGAAGAATTTGGCATCGCTCCGCGCCAGGTAGGCGAGTGCGCTGTGCTGCGGTATCTGCAGCCGCGCGGCCACCTGTAGCGAGCGCAGCGGCACAATGCAGAAGGGCATTCCGGTCGATACGGTCTGGATGGGCAACTCTGGATCGAGATCGTCGAGCGAGAGGTTGAGCACCTGAGCCACGGTGGCACGGTCATGCACCTCGCCGAAGCTGGGATCGTTCTGGTGCATGGTGCCGAAGACTCCGTACTCGCCTGACGCTGGCGGCTGGAAGCGCACCTCGATGGGCCCAACACGCAGATCCAGCACGATGGTCTCCGCGCCTTGCAGCACGGGATGATGGCCGAAGATCCAACTGGCGGTACCCAGCGTGGGATGTCCTGCAAACAATAGCTCCTCTTCCACGGTGAAGATGCGAACCTTCACACCGTGGACACGTTCTATCTCCGGTTCGCGTGGAATGATGAAGGTTGTTTCGGAGAGGTTGGTCTCGCGGGCGAGCGACTGCATCTCCTCCGTCGTCAAGCCGCGGGCATCGGTAAATACAGCCAGTGCATTGCCCTGTAACGCATGGTCCGCAAAGACATCCAGCTGAACATATTCGTACGAGCGGGTCGTATGCGCGGCTGAATCCGCAGACCGGAACAAAGGGGAATTTGACATAGAAATGCCTCGGACGTATGGTTTTGGTAGACCGCAATGAAGCCAACCTGCTTCATGCTAGCTTAGCTGGCAGCGGCAAAGATTCCTCCTTATGACGATCATGTCCATGTCGACCTGTACCTGCCGCTGCTGTAGCCGTGGCTGGGTGCGGGTGTATGGATAGCTGATCGAAGCAGTATTCGTTTCGAAGCACCAGACACCCACCCAAGCCGATGCGCCGGGTGGGTTTTTACTTGTCCCGAACGCTCCGGCTCCCTTCCACCGCATCACGAACAGATCATCTGACTAATGACAAGTACAGGAGCATCATGAGCGAATCACGCATTCCCCGCATACTGGAACCGGCGCCGAACTTTGAATCCAAGAGCACGCACGGCGTCATTCGGCTAAGCGACTACACTGAGCAAGGCAAGTGGGTGATGCTGTTCTCCCACCCTTCGGACTTCACCCCCGTCTGCTCCACCGAGTTCATCGAGTTTGCCAAGCGTGCCGAGGACTTCGACAAACTGAACGTTCAGTTAGTTGGTATCTCCATCGACTCCGTCTTCTCGCACATTGCGTGGATTCGCGACATCGAACAGATTGGCGGGGTGCAGATCAAGTTCCCCGTCATCGCCGATCTGGATCAGAAGGTTTCGCAGGCGTACGGCCTGGTGCACGAAGCGGTCAGCGATACGGCCACAGTCCGGGCCGTCTTCTTCATCGATCCCAAGGCTACGGTGCGCGCGCTGCTCTACTACCCCATGCAACTGGGCCGCAACGTCGATGAGTTGATACGGGTCTTTCAGGCGCTGCAGACGTCCGACGCAAATGGCGTAAGCTGCCCCGCCAACTGGGTTCCGGGCAACCAGGTGATCGTTCCTCCACCAGCGACCCAGCAGGATGCCGCCCGCCGCACCAACGGCGGAGGAGCAGGCCTGGACGTGAAGAGTTGGTATCTGGCGAAGAAAGACCTGGCCACCCCGGCCAAGTAGCCCGCGCCTGTGTACGCTGCCTGTTCCCCACGGGCAGCGCACCCAGGAACCCAATTGCCGGGCAGGATGCTCCAGAGTGCAGCAAAGCAGTATGATCGTAAGAACCTGCACATCCGATGCGCAGGTGACACGGGAAGCACCGATGGCGAAGTG
>JAJZFE010000350.1 GCA_021798655.1 Acidobacteriota bacterium
TCGCGGAGAGCCTGAAGCTTCTGCTCTTTGGGGCTGAGGCCGGTGGTGCGCCTGGGAGCTGCGGGTGGGATGGAGTTACTCATGCTGCGATTTTCTCACGTTGCGGTGACGGTGGCGATGGGGCGGGCGCAACAGGGCGTCTGCAGGGCAGGCTGCGCCTATATAATCCGGGTTGATGCTTTTTTTTGACAGATTGCTGCCTCGCACAAGACGCGCCCGGAAAGCTGCGCTGACACTCTGGATTATGGTGGCGATCGCGGTGCCGATCTGGTCGCACCTTGACTCCTCCGGTTGGGACTTTGCGGTGTATCGCGCGGCGGTGCACGCGTTAGGACTGGGGCACGATCCCTATGCCGATGGTGCGGCGATACAGATCGCGTATCACCAGCGGATCGCGCAGCATCTGCCCGTAAGCCCTGACCCGCCCTACGACTATGTGTACTCACCGCTGACGCTGCCGGTGCTGCGGGTCATCGGGCGTCTTCCCCATGCGGTGAGCCGGAGCGGCTTCTGGCTGCTGTATGTGCTGGGCGCGTTTGCGATTGTGTGGGGAGGGATGCAGGCGGCCGAGGACGACGAGGTGCCGTACTTCGCCTTTGTCGCGCCGGTTGCCATCTTCTTTCCGGGGCTGCTCGAAAACGGCATCATTCTGAGCGGAAACATCGCCTACATCATCTATGGGACGGCGCTGGTGGCGGCGGTGGCTGGCTGGAAGACCGGGAGATGGATCTGGTTTTATCTGCTGGTGATCCTGGCATCCTGCTTTAAGGCTCCGCTGCTGACACTGCTGGTGATTCCGCCGCTGTGCGCGCGGAAGCAATGGCTGCCGGCAGGACTCTCGGCCGTGGCGGGTGTCGCGTTGTTCGGCGTGCAGCCCCTGCTCTGGCCGACACTGTTTCGGAACTTTTTGACGGCGGTCAATCTTCAGTTTCTGTATAACCGCGACTTCGGATCGAGCCCGTCGGGATTTTTCGCGGGTCTGCTGTATGACCACGGCCTGAACTACTCGAAGGGGAGTCTCGCGTTTTACCTGCTCTACGCGATCCCGCTGCTGCTGACGCTGCTGCACCTTTCGCGGAAGGTCAAGAGGGGCGAGATCGCGCTGACGCGGTGGATTCCTGTGCTGCTGGTCGGCGTGATTCTGCTGAATCCGCGGATCATCGAATACGATCTTGCGATTCTGACGATCCCGTTTGCGCTGATCCTGTGGCGCGCGGTGCCTGGGATGCTTGACACGGCTCGCAGACGAGCCGCCACGTTGGCGGTGTTTGTGGTGGTGAACCTGATGGCGTATCAGAGCTGGATCGCGTGGAAGAGCATCGAGTGCTGCCTGCTGGTGGCTCTGTTTGCGACAGGCGTGCGGAGCCTTGTACGCGGCTCGCAGACGGAGGAGGCGTGCGAGAGTACGAGCGACGCGATGGAGCATCCGGCTGAGCCGGTGGGGTCTTTCGGGGTTTAGAGCGTCGCGGATGAAGGCTCGCCGCGACGAGCGAAACGCGGATTCCCTGTGGGAATGACGAGGGAAAAGGGCAACGGCAACGGCAAATGCAGATCCCTGCGGGATGACAAGCAAAAAGGACAACGGCAACGGCAAATGCAAATGCAACGGCAACGGCAACGGCAAATGCAAATGCAAATGCAGATCCCTGCGGGATGACATGCCGAGAGTTACGAGAGTGATACGCCAAAGCCGAGGATTAGCGGCAGTTAGTCGTCGTCGTCCTTCTTTTTGGGGTGCTTTTCGGAGAGCATGGCGGGGGCGGGCTGGGTGGGGCGGGCGTCGTGCCAGAGGATGAAGTTGAGCCGGGAGGAGTCGGCGCGGTCGGGGTGGGAGAAGTCCATCTTCTGTGACTCGGCGGCGCCGGGGGCGTCCTTCTTGTTGGCGGTGTAGAGCAGGCCGTTGTCGCGGTTGGAGGCGTCGGCGGTGTAGGGGGGCTGGTCGCCGGGGCCGGTGAAGAGCGAGCCGATGAGCGAGGCCAGGGCGTCGTTGTTGTTCATGGGCGGGACGCCTGCGAGGGCCTCCATGGTGCGGAGGACCGAGACGGTGGAGTAGAAGCGGCTGTCGATGAAGGCGGGCTGGCCGGCGGCGGGGTGCGGGGCGAACCGGCTGACGATCAGGACCGGCGAGCGGTGCGCGTCGACGTGGTCGGCGCCGTTCTGGGCGTCGTCTTCGAGGATGAAGAAGGCGGTGTCCTGCCAGTAGGGCGAGTGGGAGACGGCTTCGACGAGGCGGCCGATGGCGAGGTCGTTGTCGGCGACCGAGGAGGCGGGGGTGGGGCCGCCGGGCGTGGTGCCGGCGGTGTGGTCGTTGCCCAGGTGCAGCTCGATGAAGGCGGGCATGGAGTCGTGGCCGGCGGCGCGGTCGTGCTGCCAGGCGGCGAGGTGGTGGAGGAAGACGGTGGCGCGGACCTGGTCGGGGATGCGGAGGTTGAAGTCGGGGTAGTCCGCGGCGTAGTGGCCGACGAGTTCGGGCTTGGTGGGGATGTTTTTAGCGAGGCGGGGGATGGGCCAGGGCCAGAGGTTGTTGCCGGTGCCCCAGTCGGCGGGCAGGGGCTGGCCGGGGGCGATGGCGTCGGAGGCGCAGGGGCGCTGGCCGGCCATTGGCCCGGCTTTGGGGTCGATGACGGTGGCGCTGGTCCTTTCGCCGCAGAAGAGCGAGGAGACGTACTCGCCGAAGTTGTAGACGGAGCGGCCGTGGGAGGCCATGTCGCCCCAGATGTAGCCGGTGGCGGGCTCTTCGACGTCGGGGATGTGCTGGAGGATGGGGTAGCCGTCGGCGACCATGCCTTCGTAGTCGTAGGTGCGCTGGGAGCTGCGGTAGTTCTGCTGCCAGGTGCGTTCGAGGTAGTCGGTGCCGATGGCGGCGTTGGACCAGACGTGGCCGTCGCCGGAGACCTCGGCGGAGTCGTAGAAGTTGTCGAGGACGCCGAACTGGAGGGCGAGCTTGTGGGCGTTGGGCGTGATGGCCTGGCCGTAGAGGGTGAGCGAGGGGTCGCCGTTGGCGACGGGGTGGCCGTCGACGGCGAGGTCGCCGAGGACCTGGTCGTAGGTGCGGTTCTCGCGGATGATGTAGATGATGTGCTTGATGGGAGAGATGCCGGGAGAGATGCCAGGGGAGGTGGCTTTGCCTGCGGCGAAGGGCAGTGCTTCGGCCTCGGCCTTCATGCGGTTGGATTCGAGCACGACGGCGGTGGAGGGCTGGAGGTCGCGGTCGATGGCGGCGGTATCGAGCGAGGCGAGGGAGCCGTAGAGGAGCGTGGGGGAGTAGGTGTAGGTGCGGTCGCCGTGCGGACGGCTGGCGTCGCCGGGGACGACGCGCTGGGGCCTGTTGTTGGGGCCGGTTCCCTTCCCTTTGTCGGTGGCGATGTAGAGCCTGCCGCCGGTGGAGGCGAGGGCTGTGGGCATCAGCTCGGTGGGGACGAAGCCGAGCGGCTCGACCATGCCGCGGGCCTTCTGCATGGAGCGGATGCGGCGGGGATCGAGGACGGCGACGGCGTCGGAGGCCATGTTGGCGGCGTAGAGGCGGGAGGCGTCGGCGTTGAGGGCGAGCGCGTTGGGCTCGGCGCCGAAGTAGCTCTGGCCGGGGAGGCGGGTGTCAAAGTAGCCGCGCACGGTGAGCTGCGTGCGGCCGATGGCGAGGGCGGCGACGGCGTCGCGGTTGGCGAGCGCGACGTAGAGCGTGGAGGAATGCTCATCGAGCAGGAGCGCGCAGGGATGGCTGCCGGGCGCGGTGGGCGAGGCGGGCTTGAGCAGGTTGACGCGCGCGGTGATGGTGCCGGTGACGAGGTTCAGCTCGACGACCTGGCTGGCGTTCCAGAGGGAGACGAAGGCGCGGGTGCCGTCGCGGGTGACGACGACGTCGTCGGGGTAGGTGGAGGGGACGGCGTCGGCGGCGGAGAGGTCGAAGCTGCGCTCGACGGTGCCGGTGGCGGCGTCGATGAGGACGGCGGCGTCGGCGAGGTCTTCGGTGATGAGGAGGCGGGGATGCGCGCCGGGGACGAGAGCGATGCCGGCGGGAAAGGCGGCGGCGTGGTGCGGGGCGTCGGGGGCGGTGTCGTGGGAGTTGTCGTCGGTGTAGCGGCCGTGGGGGAGAGCGACGCGAGGGAGCTGGAGGAAGGTTTCGGGAGTGAGCGCGCCGTCGTGGAAGGCGTAGACGGCGACGCCGTTGCCGAGGCCGCCGGAGGTGCCGGAGGGGTCGGTGGTGGAGCCGACGCTGGCGTAGAGATGGGTGCCGTCGGCGCTGAAGACGAGGCCGGAGAAGAAGGTCTGGAGCGCGTGCTGGCCGAGGCGGGCGTCGGGAAAGTCGCGGACGGCGCCGGTGGTGGTGTCGAGGACGGCGAGGGACTGGGCGTAGCTGGACTCGAAGGTGCCATAGCCGGCGTTGAGCGAGACGAGCCAGCGATGGTCGGGCGAGAGAGCGAGCGAGATGGGCAGGCTGTTGAGGCGCTGCGGCGCGCCGGGCGCGGGCAGGAAGAGCTGCTTGCTGGTGGGCAGGTCGAGGGGGTGCGGCTGCTGCGGTGCGAGCGGCAGAACGGCGAGGGCGGAGAGCAGGAAAATGGCCGTTTTACGGGGGTTTGCAGTGATTACAAAACTCTTACACACGGGCTCTCACCTCAGGCATATGGTTAGTTCGAGACGCTCCAACGCGAGCGTTACGGATGGAAGGCTACACGAACACGTTAT
>JAJZFE010000517.1 GCA_021798655.1 Acidobacteriota bacterium
GTCAGCGCGAGCGTGTAGGGATAGCGCTGCAGGATGAGGTGCAGCACGGAGTCATGCAGGCGCAGCGACTGGCCGAGGTTGCCGTGGAGGAGGCCCTGCCAGTAGTGGAGGTACTGCTGGCTGAGTGGCGCGTCGAGCCCGTAGCTGTGGCGGAGCGCGGCGATGTCGGAGGAGGTGGCACCGTCGCCGAGCATCTGCACGATGGGGTCGCCGGGCACGATGTGGATGAGCAGGAAGACGACGGTCACGACGAGCCAGAGGACCGGCAGCGTGATCGCGGCGCGTTTGAGGATGCGAAGCGCCGGCTGCATCACTCGACCTCGGCCTCGGCGGCGAGGGCCTGTTCGGCGGAGAGGTCATCGCGCAGGGTGTCCACGCGGATCTGCGCGATGCGCTTGTCTTCCATGCGGGTGACGGTGAAGCGGCGGCCTTCAAAGACGGCTGACTCGCCTTCGCCGGGAATGTGGCCGAGCTGGACGAGGAGGAAACCAGCAAGAGTTTCGACGCCGTTCTCGCGCGGGAAGCGCCAGCGAAGCTGTGTGACGAGATCGCGGAGGCTGGCGGTACCGTCCAGCAGAAGACCGCCGCCGGCGGCCGGCAAAGGAAGACTGGGAACGGTGTCGAACTCGTCTTCGAGCTCGCCGACGAGCTGTTCGAGTACGTCCTCTGCGGTGACGAGACCGAGCGTGGAGCCGAACTCATCGACGACGATGGCAATCTGGCGGCGACGCTGCTGAAACTCTTCGAGCAGCTCGACGGCGCGCTTGGTCTCCGGAATGAGGAGGACATCGCGCATGACCTGACGCAGCGTGATGCCGGAGGGCTGCCTGTTGCCGAGGCCCTGGGAGACGCTGCGGAAGTGCATGAGCCGGGAGACGTCTTTGGAGTAGACGACGCCGATGATGTGGTCGCGGCCGCGTGCGGGGTCGAAGACCGGGACGCGGGAGTGCTGCTCTTCGACGATGCGGGCGCTGGCGGCTTCAAGCGTGAGATCGGCGGCGAGGGAGAAGACCTTGCCGCGCGGGGTCATGATCTCGCTGGCGTTGACGTGGTTCAGCTCGATGGCGCGGTGGATCATCTGCTCCTGCAGGGTAGGCAGGACGCCGGAGCGGCGGCTGGCCGTGGCCATGAGCTTGAGCTCTTCGGGCGAGTGGACGGAGGCTTCGCCGCGCAGAGGCGCACGGAAGAGACGCAGGACGATGGTGGCCGAGCCGTTCATGAGACGCACGGCCGGGCCGGTGATGCGGATGAAGACATCGACCGGACCGGCGACGGCAAGCGCGATGCGTTCGGCACGCTGCAGAGCGAGAGACTTCGGGACGAGTTCGCCGAGGAGCACCTCGAAGTACGTGATGATGGCGAAGGCGAGGATGACCGCGATGACGTGCGTGTAGAGCAGCGCGTGTGCGCCGATGCCGGGCAGCCAGGTGAGGCGGGCAACGGTGCCGAGGAGCGCGTCGGCAAGCGCAGGCTCGCCGATGCCGCCGAGCGCGAGGCTGGCGAGGGTGACGCCGAACTGCACGGCGGGAAGCACTTCGTCGATGTGGCGTTTGAGCTGGAGGGAGGTGCGTGCGCCCGGCCGGTTGAGCAGAATGAGCTGTTCGATGCGGGTTTCGCGAACGCTGATGAGGGCAAACTCGGCAGCCACGAAGAAGCTGTTCGCCAGGATGAAGAAGGCGATCAAGCTTCCGTGTACGAGAGTCCACTCCAGCATGGTCTGTGGCCAGTTTAGCATTGCACCCGGGCCGGACTGCCTGGACTGCATGACAAGCAGAGTGGGGATGGACAAGAATGGTGCGGGAGATGCGAGCAATGATGAGCGAGCGGTGGTCGAGGCGGAGGTTTGTGAGCGAGGCCGCAGGGGCCGTGGCGGCGATGGCGGTGGGTGCCGAGTCGGCGCAGGGCCTGGCGGCGCGTCCGCATAGCGCGGGCCTGCAGGGCAGGTTTCTGACGCATGTCTCGGTCGTGCGTGTGAATCAGATCGAGGTGACGCGGACGCGGTCGATTGGGCTGGATGAGTCCGCAGACAACAGCCCGGCGCTGATCCGTGCACGGCGCGAGGCCTTTGCGCGCGGCTGCCCGGACGGCCGGATGACGTGGGCGATCAGCTGGCTGGCGCTGATCGACAAACGCAGGGAGTACGAGGAGGCGCGGCGACTGCTGGCCAGCTATCACGATCGCTATGGCGACGAGATCACGTTCATTCCGGGCGGGTACTTTGCACCGATGTACAACACACGCGAGGAGACGCGGCAGACGATCCACGACGCGCTCGGGATGGTGTCAACGATGGTGGGCGGCGGCTATCGGCCGGAGTGCGTTGTAGCTGGATTTCTGGATGCGGAGAACCAGAGGCTGCTGGCGGCCGATGAGGGCATCCACGTGTGCCAGGGGCAGATATGGAGCCAGCACGGGATCGATCACGGCGACGGGGATGGAGGCATCTGCTACCCGTACTATCCGAGCCGCGAGCACTATTTGAAGCCCGCGCAGGGGCCTGCGGACTTTATCGACTGCGTG
Source organism: Acidobacteriota bacterium (assembly GCA_021798655.1). The sequence continues at coordinate 2,521 of JAJZFE010000517.1, forward strand.
TGCCTGGATGGATGGACGTGTGACTTTCTGACCGCGCGGCGCGAGGGATTTACGGGCGGGTTCAACAGCCGGCTGGGCGTGGGGCCGATTGAGTCCGTCGGCAACCTGGGCACGGCGGCCGGACGCAGAGAGATGATGGACACCACAGCGGTGCACTTCGACCGCGGGCGCGCGGTGAACGGATTTGGATGGGTGACGGGAATATGGGAGGTCTCGATCGGGCACGATGACGACCTGACGTACTGGCTGCAGGCGGTGCGCGACCGCTGGCCGGACACCCGGGTGATGACCGAGGGCGCGTTCGGGCTGGAGTGGCGCAGGCAGACGCCGAGCAATGCCGGGTTGAACTACCGGTTCGACGAGCGCGGAACCGGAGCGCCAGGGTCGGAGAAGAACCTGGAGATCCAGTGGTTCATGAACCGGGAGTTTCGCCTGGCGTTGCTGCACGACTGGACCACGAACAGCACGCCCGAAGTGATCGACTTTACGCGCTATGACCTGAAGGCGGAGGAGCCGAGCGGCCTCGAGCGTGAGTGGAGCCTGATGAATGTGCTGAACCAGAAGGGTATGCGGCCGCAGGATAAACCGGTTCGGCTGCAACAGCTTGATGCAGCCGAACAGCAGCGGATCTATGCACGCTATCCGGAGCTGAGGCAGCGGACGTAAAAACGCCTGCGAGAGCATGGAGTCTCTCGCAGGCGTCTTTGAAACTTAGGCGAGTACGCGCTTCAGGGCGCCGTCGATGTGCTCCTTCGGAACGAAGCCGACGATCTGCTCGGCGACCTTGCCACCCTTGAAGACGAGCAGCGCAGGGATGCCGCGGATGCCGAAACGGCCGGCGGTGGCGGGGTTGGAGTCCACGTCCATCTTGAGGACGGTGAGCTTGCCGGCATAGTCGGAGGCGACCTCATCGACCACAGGAGCGAGCGCGCGACAGGGACCGCACCAGGCTGCCCAGAAGTCCACGAGCACGGGGGTCTCGGATGCGAGAACGGTTGCGTCGAAGGTGGCGTCGGTGACCGCGCCTACGAGGTTGCTTGCCATGATTACTTTCTCCTGTCTGCGGGTCGGTCTTGCAGACCCTGCATGAACACACACCATGATAGATGCAGGGCGGTGGAAAACGATGCGGGACGAGCCAATCGGGGCCTAGAGCAGGGTGGTAACGGCGGGGCCTGCGATGCGGAGGTGCAGTAGCTCGACGGCGGGGTCGAGGAGGGCGCGGAGGCGGGTTTCGGCGGCGAGGGGGGTGGTGTCTTCCGCCAGAAAGATGAGGACGGAGGGGCCTGCTCCGCTGAGGGCGATGCCGGCGAGTTCCGGCTCTGCAGCGAGGGGTAGAAGCTGTTTGAGGAGCGGGCAGGCGTCGGCGCGGTAGGGCTGGTGGAGGCGGTCCTGCATGGCGGTGCGGAGGAGGTCGAGGCGGCGCTGCGCGAAGGCGGCGGTGAGCAGGGCGGCGCGCTGGACATTGAAGACGGCGTCGGCTTTGCTGTAGGTGTCGGGCAGCAGGGCACGGGCTTTTTTCGTGGCGAGCGAGGTGGGCTGCAGGGCGAGGAGTAGCTGCCAGGCGGGGTCGCCGGGGAAGGTGGCGGTGAGGACCTTGCCGTTGTCCTCTGCAGAGACGGTGAAGCCGCCTAGCCAGCAGGCGGCGACGTTGTCGGGATGGCCTTCGAGACGGTTGGCCTCGGCGAGGATGCCCGAATTGCCAAGCTGGAGGCCGCCGAAGTGGTCTGCCAGGGCGACGCCGGCGAGCAGCGCCGCAGCTGAGGAGCCGCAGCCCATGCCGAGCGGAATCTCGTTGTGCAGCTTCAGGTGCAGCGGCTGGACGGGCTTGCCGTGGCGGATGAGGATGTCGCCGTAGGTGTCGAGGATGAGGTTGTTGTCGAGCGCGGCGCAGAGGGCGGCGTCGCGGCCGGTAGCGTCGATCATGAAGGCAGCGGCCGGATGCGCCTCCACCGTGAGGTGCATGGACATGGCGAGGCCGGCGGCGTCGAAGCCGGGGCCGAGATTGGCCGAGGTGGCAGGGAGGCTGAGGCGGATGGCGGGTTTCGTGCTTGAATTCAAACGCAGATTCCCTTCGGGAATGACAAAGAAATAACCGTGACGATGAAGAGCTTACGCGGGCTGAGGTGCGGCCGTGAGCTTGTCGAGGGCGCGC
>JAJZFE010000203.1 GCA_021798655.1 Acidobacteriota bacterium
ACCTCAGCCACAGGAACACCCACTTGAGCCTGCTTCAATACACCAGCAATCTGCTCCACGGAAAATCGCCTCTTTTTTTACGCAAAATCTCCTCTCAGATCTTGCCGATAACTAACATTTCAATGAGTCCCAACATTCCGGGAGCCGAAAGTACCGCGCCTGTCATAGCTTCGAATCTACTTCTGTCTTCCTGTCAGCGATCATCTGCCCTGCATCTCTGTCGCGGTGCACGTGGAATCGTGGTGAGGCGACTCCACGGTCCGTTTGGGCCATCTCGCGTCCTCCACGAAGAATGTAATAAACACGAGATAAATTGTGACGTTCTCACTTGAGAGGGAGCGGAGCCACGAGCGCGTTTCGGTAGCTGCTTCGATCAAATGAGTCTGAGGTTCTCTCCGGCTGGATCACGCATGTCCTCTGCATCACTCGATGCGAAAGGCGACCACTTGTGTGTTGGCAGCATTGGATTGAATACTGGTCGATTGCAGCAGCACCTCAAAAGGACGAAGCTCACCGTTCGTCTGTCTGGCTGCGCGCATCACCGGCCTCAGAGTTTCACCGTGCAGCAGCGCATCGGCGGCAGCCTGGGTTCCGGCTACGTCGAGTCCTTCGATCAAGAGCAGGTGCCCTGTCCCGGCAAGGTTGGGCTGATAAGCGATCACGGCATAGGTAGGATGAGCCGGTTCAGTCCACAGGCTCTCGTAATGGCTGGCTTCGCTCGGCTTCGGATTGATGTTATCCACCCACGCCTGTTGTCTCTCGATGCTGTAGGAGATTCGGAAGTTGAGGTTCCGCTGTACAAGCTCCGCCCACGGGTTACTCCCGATCGACCCAATCAGGACCGCATTCCCAGTCTTCAGGTCGTCCATCCGCAGATCACGCGGGAAGCGTACAAACAGTCGCTGGGGGTCTACCTCCGGCAGCCGCGAGATCGCCGATACCACCTGCAAATCAACAAAACTGGTGAACTCCTGTGTCCGCAGATCCGCTTGGCTATGCTCATCCACCGCTGGCAGGGGCAGCGTCAGGTAATCCCCCTTCAGATAACTGCCAAGTCGAACCTGCCTCTGCGAAAGATCTTCAAGGAGGTTGAAACCACTATCAGATGGCACCACAAAAGTGTTCAGAGGAGATCGAAAAAGAGAGGTCCACAAGGCAGAGGTCGGTTGCACCGCGCCACGTGCCGGTTGGAAGTGCGCCAGAAGTGTAGCGGTGACTCCGACAAGCAAAACCGTATACATCGCCAGCATCGCAACCCGCACTACTTGGCCCGGCCAGACCGAGTTCCGCTGAGTACTCAACGTCGAGGTCTCTACCAAAGGTGCAATTAAGGATGGCATCACCGTGCTGGATTCAATCATCGATGGCAGGACTGTATGGCTCTCGGACGACGTCTCCTCCGTCCGGCACTGTGGTTCCTGCAACACAAACAGTGGTACATATCCGCCCAGTGGTATCTCAATCCGATACAGCTCGTCCCGTCCTTCATCGGCAGCGTACTCGGCTAACCTTCTCCGCAACTGCCGTGCGTAGTTCCGCACAATATTGTCTTCCACAGTGCGATAGTTTCGCGGTCGGTCAAAGACCTGCACCCCAATCTGATATTCGGTGATCTCAGCCTGACGGCCCTGTAGAGTTTCCGAGCAAACATGCATAAGAAAGCGTGTAAGCAAAGGTGCTCGTTGGAACCGTCGGCTTGCAACGATGCGCCCTACCAATTGCCAATGATCGGTCTCCTCGTTCTGAAGAGAGGGTAACTCCAAGGACGAAAAATCTTGTCGTCCGCTAATCATTAATGAAACTCCATAAGTTGAACGTGCAGGTCCAGCATCGTGCTGCCGGTAACGAAGAAGAAACGGAGACGGTCAATACGTGAGTTGTCGGTAGTGCGAGCCTATCGCTGGCATGTAAATCCTGAATGAATAGCGCTCGACACCAACTCGTCTCAAAGGCATTTCACCGACAATTCACAATGCTTCTATCCATAATCAAATCTATAGTTTCGACTGCACTCTACACAGGGGTATACCCCGGTTGCGGTAGGGTAAACCCTGTTGCCAAAGCTCGAGAAGCCCGACCCTGTATCCAGCGAAGCGTCCCCGAGGATGCTCCGCAGGAGCGCCATCATGCAAACTGGTTCATCAGCAATGCCAAACCGTCCCGGCAGGCTGAACGCAGCAACTGGCTGCTCAAACTTTCCCTCTCTGTACTGGCTCTTGTGCTTCATGCTCGCGCTCTTCCTGCTTCCCCTCGGTGCGCTTGCCCAGGTGAACACCGGAAATCTCAGCGGTCTGATCACCGATCCCTCCGGCGCCGTCGTCCACAGTGCGACCGTCACCGTCATCGCGACCAGCACCGGATATTCGCGCACAGCGCAGAGCGGAACTGACGGTGCCTACATCTTTCCCGATCTGCCCATCGGCGGATACACCGTAACCGTTTCGTCCCCTGGATTCTCGACCATCAAGGAAACCGCAACCATCAACGTCGGTGCTCACCTGCGCCGCGACTTCCGTGTCAAGGTCGGAGAGGCCAGTCAGACGGTGGAAGTGACGGCACCCGGCTCCGGCTTGTCGCGGGACGACGCCTCCATCAGCACCGTCATTACCGCGGACATTATCGCCAGCACCCCGCTCTTCCTCCGCAACTGGGACGATCTCCTCCGCACCGTTCCCGGTGTCCAGATCAATCGCTATACAAATCAGAGCGGAGCCACATCTGCTGGTCGTACTGGCGACTTCAATGTCAACGGCGTACATACCCTCCAGAACAACTTCATCCTCGATGGCATCGACAACAACACATTCTCCGAGAATGTGCAGGAACTCAGCAGCGAAGCCGCCCACCCATCCGTCGACGTCATAGCCGAGTTCAATGTAATCACAAACCCATACTCCGCGGAGTACGGGCGCGCTCCTGGCGCCGTCGTGTCCGTCAACACCCGCAGCGGAACCAATAAATTTCACGGAACAGTCTACGAGTTCGTCCGTAATCAGTACTTCGACGCATTCGATTACTTCTCCAAGCAGTCACAGGCCAAGAAAGCCGAGGACAACCAGAACCAGTTCGGCGGCAGCATCGGCGGTCCCGTTCTGCACGACAAACTGTTCTTCTTCTTCAACTACGAAGCAACCCGCGTCAAGCAGGGAGTATCCCGTATCTCCACCGTTCCTCTCGATAATGAACGCATCGGCGACTTCAGCACCGCAGCTGCTGCCAACGCTGGAATTTCACCCTATCCCACCGTTTACGATCCGCTCACCTGTGCCACGCCCTACAACGTCAAAAGCGGTTGCACCGCATTTCAAAACAACCAGATTCCCAAAGATCGTATCGACGCAGCAGTCAGCAAGCTTATGGCGCTGTTTCCCGAGCCAAACTTCAAAAATGGCGGCGCTAACTTTCCCGAACTCAACAACTACTCCCGCACAGGCGCTTTGACCGACTTCAACAGCAGCTACGATGCACGTGTCGATTGGACCCCGTCTTCCGCCGACACCGTCTTTACTCGTTTCAATTACTTCAATCGCACCCGCGATATCCCGGGCTTCTTCGGTGGCCTCGCGGACGGTACCGGAACCTCTGCCTGGGGTAACCAGATTCTCAAGGGCGCCAGCGTAGTGCTCGGCTGGACCCACATCGTCAAGCCAACCATGGTCAACGACTTCCGCCTCGGGTGGGTCCGCGACTACTCCTATGCCCAGCAGCAGTCCTTCAGCCTGCCACAACTGGCCGGTAGCTTTGTACCCGGAATCCCAAACAATCCAGCAATCGGTGGCGGCGTGCCGCTCACCCAATTCAGCAATAAGACCTTTCTCGGATCACCGGACTATCTCCCCAAGAAGCAAGTGCCGATGCTCTATCAGTACAACGACACGCTCTCCTGGACCCGTGGAAACCACAACCTCAAATTCGGCGCCACCGTCTTTTTCCCCATGCGCAACGTCTTTCAGGATGAACCCGGAACCCGTGGCGACCTCAATTTCACCGGCATCTTTACCGGAGGCCTCTCGTACGCCGACGGATTGCTTGGAGCAACCCAGTACACCCAACTCACCAACGTATTCTTCGTCGACCAGCGCCTCTGGATGGCCTCCGGCTTTGTTGAAGATGACTGGAAGGTAAGTCCGAAGCTGACCCTCAACCTCGGTCTGCGTTATGACTTCGCCACCCCGGCAACGGAAGCAAAAAATCGGATGGCAAACTTCAACCCAGCCGGCGCTGGATCAATGGTCCTGGCCAAGGCAGGCTCGCTCGGCGACCGCGCCCTGGTCAACCCCAACACCACCAACTTCGCACCTCGCTTTGGCATCTCCTACAGCTTGAACGACAAGACCGTGCTCCACGGTGGATATGGCATCTACTACACCTCGCTGGAGCGCATCGGCAGCGAAAACCAACTCGCTCTCAATCCTCCAAACCTGATCAACAAAACCATCGCCAGCAACGTCGCGCCGGTCCTCACCCCAGCAGTAGGCTTCCCCTCCAACTTCCTCGATCCCTCCACCGTCGATCTCACCCATCTGCAGAACTTCCACGTGCGCGCGGTCAATCCCAACATCGGCCCTCCAACGGTCCAGCAGTGGAGCGTTGGCTTCCAGCGTCAAATCACGCAGGCATGGCTGGGGCAGGTCGACTACGTTGGCACCCAGTCCACCAACCTCGACGTGCT
>JAJZFE010000507.1 GCA_021798655.1 Acidobacteriota bacterium
CCGAACGCTGAACATGATGATGAGCGGCGACACTTCTATCCCTACGTCAAGCACCGTTGGGTCTGACCCGCATTTCATGGCCAACACAGCAAATCTCATCGCTAACTTGATGAAGCTTTCAGGTGACTTCGAGGTCGAGCTTGAGGCATTCTCATTCGCATCAGCCCTAAGCAAAGCAGCGGTCATGGTGACGTTAGTTGATGGGTATATCACTCAATACGCACCGTGGAAACTGCTTAAATCGGACGACATCGAGCATCAGCAAAAAGCCGCAACCATCCTCTACACCGCCGCCGAATCCATCCGCATCATCACCGCGCTCCTCTACCCCATCCTCCCCTACGCCACCGCGCGCGTCTGGGCCCAGCTCGGCCTCGGCGACATCGAACAAGCCGCCCGCAACGGCAAACTCAAAAACCTCACCTGGGGCGGCCTGCAACCCGGCACCAGACTCGGCCCCCTCGGCCCCATCTTCCCCCGCGCCGACAAAGGACTCGCACAAATCATGGCAGACCACGAAGAAACACTGGCAACTGGTAACTCGCAACTGGCAACTGAAAGCACAAAACCAGCAGAGCCCACGCCCACCCCGGCCGCTCCCGCAGCGCCACCAGCCCCGGAGCTCGCTCCCGAGATCGCCATCGACGACTTCATCAAGCTCGACCTCCGCATCGCCGAGGTCAAGGTCTGCGAGCGCATCCCCAAGGCCGACAAGCTCCTCCGCCTCGAAGTCGATCTCGGCCCCCTCGGCACGCGCCAGATCCTCTCCGGCATCGCCGAGCACTACACCCCCGAAGAGCTCCTTGGCCGCCGCATCCTCGTCATCGCCAACCTCGCCCCCCGCAAGATGCGCGGCCTCGAATCGCACGGCATGTTGCTCGCCGCCTCCGAAGAAAACGGCAAACCGTACCTCGCCACCGTCCCCGAAGGCGTCCCCGTCGGCACGCGCCTCAAATAGGCGCGCGGGTGTTGGATGTTTACCCGATTGCGTTGCACCCTCGCGGTCAGGCTGCGCGGGCGAGTGTTCGGGCGTGAGCTTGCGGCTCGGACTGGAGGGCTGAGAGAGATTCTGCGTCTACCGGACAACCCACTAGGCCAGGTTCTTCACCAGCATGGGCTCTTCTCTATCGTCCACCACGCGCGTCGCGATCCCCGCCCGCGCGAACATGCCGCCCACATCCGCCAGCGTCTCTTCGCTCACAAACCGGCTCCGCACCAGCTCCACCGCGTCTCCTGCGAGCCCGCCGCGCACCCCCACACACTGCGGCGCGCGATAGGTGCAGCTCGCCAGGTCGGTCATGCTCAGCGCGTCCGTCGGGGTACACAGAATGGTGCGCGGCGGCGCCATTCTGTCCATCAGGCTGAAGATCTCCAGCTTCGACTCCAGCTCATCCGGCACAAAGTCCACCGCGACGTCGGCCTCGCGCACGGCGTCCTCCACCGTCGACGCCACGCGCAGCGAACCCGCCCCGCCGGCCAGCTCCGCATACTCATCCTGCGCGCGACGCAGGTTCGCCGGCATCACGTCTTCCAGCACCACATCGTGACCCGCCGCCGCGCAGCGCAGCGCGAACGCCCGCCCCAGCCGACCCGCGCCAATCACCGCAACGCGCATCTACTTCCCCGGCGCAGTGAACGCCGCCACCACCGACTCGTAGCTCGGCTCTGCCTGATGAATATGCTGCGCCACACGCTCCCGCTCCTCCGGCGTCAGCACCGGCAGCACAGACAGGATCCGGCGCAGCGTTACAGAGATGTCGTCAACGTAGTTCATCGTGCGAATAGCCTCACCAGAAAGTGGCACAGTATTTCTCCTTCATCATTACGCTCAATTGAGCAGCTTCTACTCTCTACACTTTACTCTCAAGCATTCACGGCGGGCGGCCCATGGCCGTCGCGATCGGTCATCTCCATCAGCGCCGCCAGCTGCGCTGAAAGGTCCGGATGCAGCTGCTCCGGCGCATACCGCCAGCTCCAGTTACCATCCGGCAGCGCCGGCGTGTTCATGCGCGCCTCGCTGCCCAAGTGCAGCACGTCCTGCATCGGCACAATGCACACCTCAGCCACCGACGCCTCGGCCGCCTTGATCATCGCCCACACCACGTCCTCGTCACACGTCAGCGGATGCAGATACGTCTGCAGGTTCGTCTTCTCCACCGGAGTCGCGTTGTTGCGCCACCATCCCAGCGTCGTATTGTTGTCGTGCGTGCCCGTGTACACCACACAGTTCGGCACGAACTGATGCGGCAGGTACAGGTGCCCGCCGCGGTCGGCAAAGCCGAACTGCAGCACGCGCATCCCTGGCAGGTTGAAGTCCACGCGCAGGTCGTCCACCTCTTTGGTGATCACGCCAAGGTCCTCGGCCACAAACGGCAGCCGTCCCGTCGCATCCGCAAACAGCTCGCGAAACCGGTTGAACAGCGCCCGTCCCGGTGCTTTGATCCACTGCCCGTGCACCGCCGTGTCGTCCTCTGCCGGGATCGACCAGTACGCCTCGAACCCGCGAAAGTGGTCCAGCCGCGTCACGTCATACAGTGCCAGCGACCGCCGCATCCGCGCCACCCACCAGTCGAAGTGGTTCTCCTGCATCTGCGCCCACTTGTACAGCGGATTACCCCAGCGCTGTCCCGTCACCGAAAAATAATCCGGCGGCACGCCCGACACCCGGATCGGACGCCGCTCCTCGTCCAGCTCAAACAGCTCCGGATGCGTCCACACATCCGCGCTGTCGTAGTTCACAAAGATCGCCACATCGCCCAGGATGCGGATGTCGCGCTGCGCACAATACCCCCGCAGCGCGCACCATTGCTCATCGAAGAAGAACTGCACCGCCTGGGTCATCGCCAGTTCGCGCCCGTGGTCGCGGTGGAACGTCACCCGCGTGTCCGCGTCGCGCAGCGCATACTCGCTCGGCCACGTATGCCAGCTTGCTCCGCCAAACTGCCGCCGCAGCACGTCGAACATCGCATAGTCCGCCAGCCACGACGCGTTGTTCACGCAGAACCGATGAAACCGCTGCAGCGCCTCATCACCCGCGTGGTCCAGAAAGTTGGCCGCAGCCTCTTCGATCAGCGGCAGCTTCAGCGCCTCCGCCTCGACAAACGAGCACGCGCCCGCACTGCCAGGCAGTCCCGCAATGCGCTCCTCCGCCAGCCAGCCATCGCGCACCAGCAGCTCCAGGCTGATCAGCAGCGGATTGCCCGCGAACGCCGACAGCGCCGAGTATGGCGAGTTCCCATACCCCGTCGGGCTCAGCGGCAGCACCTGCCACATCCGTTGTTTGCCGGCGGCCAGGAAGTCCACAAACCTGTACGCCGCCGGCCCAAAGTCGCCCACTCCGCCATACGACGGCAGCGACGTTACATGCAGCAATATTCCCGAGACACGCTCGCCCGCCATCCTGCCTCCCGGTGCCTTCTCGTCCCGTTACATGCCGAGCGGTGTGGCCGGCTTCTTCGCATACGCGATCGCCCCGGCCTTCTCGTAGCGGTCCATCAGCGCTCCGATAAACACGCTGAACGACTCCTGCCGCTTCTGATCCACCAGCTTCGCCTTGGCTGCGTCCAGGTTCTTCGCAATGTCGTCGGCCGTCGGCTCCTGCTTGTCCGTCAGCTGCAACACCGCGCCATTCGCGCCCTCGTCGATCGGACCGGAGATCCCGCCCTTCGGCAGCGCAAACGCCACGCTCGCCGCGCCGGCCATCGATCCGATGTCCGTCACCTGGCCATCACGTCCCACCAGGTCGCTCGACTTCACCTCCAGCTTCATCTCCGCCGCGGCTTTGTGCAGATCGCCCAGCGCCTTCGCGCGGTCACTCAGCTTGATCAGCTCCGCGTTCAGCAACTCCGGCGTCTTCTGCTGGCGATAGTCCTCCAGGATGTGCGACTTGTACTCCGCAAAGCTCGGCGCATGGGCCGCCTGCACGTCCGCCACCGTAAACACCGCGTAGCCTTCGCCGGTCGAAACCACTTGCGGAGCCGCACCCTTGGCCGCGCCAAACGCCGCCGACAGCAGCGCTGCTGAGTCCGGCAACGTCGCAATCACGCCCGTCTTGGGCAGAAAGTCCGTCGTCTGCAGGTGCAGACCGTGCGCGTCGGCCGTCTGCTGCATCCCGTCCTTCTTCGCCTGCGCCACCAGCTGCGCGCCAAACGCCTGCGCCGCGGCTCCCGACTTCTGCGTCTGGATCGCCTCCACAATCGCCGGCTTCACCTCCGCCAGCGGCTTCACGCTGGCCGCCTGCTTCTGCTCTGTCTGGATGATGTGGTAGCCAAACTGCGACCGCACCACGTCCGACGTCTGCCCCGGATTCAGCGCCATCGCCGCCTTCGCATACGCCGGGTCCAGCCCGCTCGTCGGAATCATCGGCAGCTCGCCGCCCTGGTCCTTGCTGCCCGGGTCGTCCGAGTTCTTCTTCGCCAGGTCGGCAAAGTTCGCGCCGCCCTTGATCTGCTTCAGCAGGTCCTCCGCCTTGGCCTTGGCCGCCGCGTCGGTCTTCGCATCCGCACCCTTCGCCACCGTAATCAGGATGTGCCGCGTCTTCACCTGCTCCGGCGTCTTGTACTGGTCGGCATGCGCGTTGTAGTACGCCTGCACCTCGCCGTCGCTCACCGGCTGGGCTCCGCCGTTCGGCAGGTTATTCGCGTCGAACGCGAAGAACGTCACCT
>JAJZFE010000356.1 GCA_021798655.1 Acidobacteriota bacterium
CGCGTGCGCGCGCTCGGCCAGCTGCGTCAGCCCAAAGATCAGGTCGTCCGCCGTGACGATGTCGTAGCGATGCGCCGGGTCCGGGTCCGCCGCATGGCCAATGTCGTTGATGCTCTCCATCACGATCAGGTACTTCACGCCGTTCTGCGACAGCACATCGCGATCGAACCGTGCCAGCGCGCTGGGGCCCGTGTTGTCGTGCAGCACGCGGTTGCCGCCGATGCCCTCGTTCAGCACGCCGACCTTCGCCGTCTTCTTGTTCGCCGCCAGCCGCGCCGCCAGCACATCGGGCCAGCGCGCGTTGCCGTCGCGCGTGCTGTGCGCGCCGTCCGTGATGCTGTCACCGAACGTCACCACCGCGCCGCCCTCGGCATCGCTCTTCACGTCGATGCCCTTCAGAAAATCCCACGCAAAGAATGTCTTCGCGCCGGTCAGCTCTGCGGCCGTCACCACGTTGCCGTCCGCCTGGTAGTTCGTCTGGTCGGCAAAGCCGTGCCGCGACAGCACCGTCAGCGGCTGCGCGGGCACAAACAGGCTCACCGCCACATCCGACAACGGCTTCACCGTCAGCGCCGCCGCATCGCTCACCACCAGCGCGCCCGGCGGAATCACCACCGCAGCACGCCCCCCAAACAGCAGCGGCACCGAGCTGCCCGGCGCAATCGCGCTGCCGCTCGTCCGCACCGCAATCGCCGCCGCGTTCACCGTCAGCGGCTCCGCACCAAACTCGTTGCTCAGCGTCACCCGCACGCTCGACCCGCCCAGCGACACATGCGCGATCTGCCGCAGCGTCTCCCCGCCGTCGCCGCCAATCGTTCCGGACGAGTTCTTCTGCGCCATCGGCGCCGTCGCCCAGGTGCCCACCCAGTAGCCGTCGCTGTAGCTCTGCGCCGTCGCCACGCCGCCGCACACCGCCGCCGCCAGCACCACCGCACCCATTCGCCCAACCATGCTTCCTGACAGGCGTACCAGACGCCCCCTGCCCTGCTCAAAATTACGCACCGAGTCGCTCCTCTGCACCACTGAAGTTGCCCAACAAAAATACGCCGCCGGCACATGGCCCTGCAGCGCAATCATCCTATCGTGGTCCGGCTCTGCGCGCCATGCCCATCAATGCTGGCCGGCGATGGCTGTGTCCAGCTTGTCCAGCTGGTCCTGGTCCAGCTGCTGGCGAATCTGCACCTGCATATGGATCGTCTGGCGCGCCAGCTCGGCCCGCGCGTCCTGCACGCGGCGCATCGCGGCCATCACCGTCGGCTCGTCCTGCCGCTCCTTCTGGCTCAGCGAGGCCAGCTTGTCCTCGGCCTGCTTCACGTTGTCCAGCGAGGTCAGCAGCGTCCCCTTGCTGCCGTCGAAGATCGCATCCATCCGCTGCTTCTGGTCCTTCCGCAGCCCCAGCGCCTTGATCGACGACCGCTCATCCCACCAGCGACCAGCCAGCCCCAGGTGCAGGCCCGTCGGGTGCGTCGGCACGCTCATCAGGTGGCTGCCCATCGGCACGCTGCCGTTGCTCTGCGCCGCACCGCCCTGCGTTCCACTCTGCGGACCGTCCATCGCCCCAACGCCCGCCCCAACGCTCAGCTGCCCCATGCCGCCGCTCAGCCCGACACCGCCCATCGCGCTGCCGCCGCCATGCTGGCACAGCGCCGCCGACGCACACAGCAGAGGCCCCGCCATTGCCATCCATCGAGCTGTCCTCAACACCATCACATCAGCCATCCCAAACACTTTACATGTTGCCGCACAGCTTCGGCACCGCTCTGTCATGTGCTCAATCCTGTGCTCAATCCTGCGTTGTTCCGCTCGACCGCACCGTGCCCGTTCGAATGCTCACCGCGCCCAGTCCCAGCGTCGCCGGGTCCACGCCCGACGAGTTCACTTCCTGCTCAATCTCATGCAGCATCTGGTTGTCGCGCGCCAGCTGCTCCTCGCTCGACACCGCACCGGCTTCCTGCCGGTAGCTCGCGCCCGTCGCTCCCATCGCCGCGCCGCCACTCAGCCCCGCCGCCTCGCGCCCGCCCCGCATCCCGTAGCGCACGCCCGCCGGCAGCATCACCAGCACCGCCAGCAGCGCCGTCGCCGTCGCTCCCCACGCCACGCGCCTCCGCCGTGCCACACCCTGCAGCAGGCTCTGCGGCAGCGCCGTCGGCAGCGTCGCCGAGCGCCGCTCGCTCCACGCCAGGCTCAGCGTCTTGAAGCTCTCAATCGGCAGCCGCGCCGCGGCCACCTGCTGCTGACACAGCGCACACGCCATCAGATGGCCCACCGCCGCCTCGGCCAGGCAACCCATCAGCGCCTCGTCGATCTGCTCTTCCAGCAGATGCTCGCCCGCCATCGTCTTTGCCATCGCCATCGCCTCGCTCATCGCGTCACCCCCGCCTGCGCGCGCACGCTCTTCAACGCACGATGCAAATGGGTCTTCACCGTATTCAGCGGCATCTTCGTCGCCGCCGCAATCTCCGACAACTCCATCTCTTCGATAAACCGCATCAGGAACACCGTCCGCTGCTTGTCCGAAAGCTGCGCCAGCGACTCCTGCACCTGCTTGGCCCGCTCGCTAACCAGCATCCGCGACTCCGGCGACGACTCCCCGCTGGGCAGATAATTCGCCGCCTCCGTCACATCGATCGCCGTCGCCCGCGCCTGCCGCCAGAACCGGAACTTCTGCAGCCGCTGCTGGTCCCGAATCAGGTTCAGCGCAATGCTCGTCAGCCACGTATTCACCGAGCAGTCGCCCCGAAAGTTCGCCCGCCCGTTATACGCCTTCAAAAAACAGTCCTGCGTGATCGACTCCGCCAGATCCGGATCGCCGATCGAAAACGTAACGTAGCGCAGCAGCCGCGGCCGATACGTCCGCACCAGCGCGTCGATGTCGTCCAGCTCCGACCCGGTCCGTTCCGTGTCGCGAACAATGTCCATAGTGGCTTGGAGGGCTATCTGCATACCCTGGTAGACGCTGTGTGGCTGTCTACAGATTACACAGATCGGGGGCGAATTTTCGCTGCTTTCCCCTGCAAACACCCTACTCGCTCCCCTCCGGCAGCCGCGCATCGCCCTGCACCAGATACTCGTCCATCAAAACCGCCACCAGCGCCGCCGTCGGCACCGCCACCAGCGCACCCACCACCCCCGCCAGCTCCGACCCCGCCAGCAGCGCCACCAGCACCGCCAGGCCCACCAGGTTCACGCTGCTCTTCATAATCCGCGGCACCAGAAACCCGTTCTCCACCTGCGTATACACCAGGTAAAACCCCAGCACCCCCGCCATCTTCCCCCACGAATCCAGCGCCGCCACCCCCGCCGCCAGCACAATCGTCATCACTCCGCCCGCCACCGGAATAATGTTGAACAGCCCCATCAGCACCCCCAGCAGCACCGCATACCGCACATGCAGCAGCGCAAACACCACCGTGCTCACGATCCCCAGCGTCAGCATCAGCGCGCCCTGCCCCAGCAGCCACTTGCTCATCCGCAACTCGGCCGCCAGCAGCGTCCGCGCCAGCCGCTCCCGCGTCGGCTCCCGAAACAGCGATAGAAAGTAAAAGTACGCAATCTCCCCCTCCAGCATGAAGTAGATGCACAGGATGAACGCCGTCACCACGTCCACCACCTTGGCCAGCAGCGTCGGCGCGGCGTCCACCACATACTGGGCAAACTTCGCCGCCACCGTCTCCGCCCGCCCGGCCATCTGGTCCACGCCCACCTTGTCGGCCAGCGGCAGCCGCTTCACCCTGGCCAGCAGCAGCGGCGTACGCTCCGGCAGGTCCTGCCCAAAGCGCTGCACATCGCGCAGCACCGGCGGCAGC
Organism: Acidobacteriota bacterium; assembly: GCA_021798655.1. Next base: position 3,807 of record JAJZFE010000356.1, read on the forward strand.
GCCACCACCAGAAACACCGTCAGCGCCGCGAACACACCCGCCACCAGCACCACAATCGCCACCGGCCGCGACGGACTCCACCCCCGCACCTTCACCCGCATAATGTGCTGCACCATCGGCATCAGCACCACCGCAAACAGCGCGCTCACATATACCAGCTCCAGCACCGACCGCAGCCGCCACGCCAGCCCCAGCCCCAACGCCACTGCAAACGCAAACAGGATGTACCCCCGCACCTGCTCGGTCCGCACCTCAGCCTCTTGCTGCCTCGCGTTCTTTGCCATCGCGCCCACCCGCTTCCCTGTCCATCTCTTAGACTCTAAACTCTAAGATGCAAAGCCGCGGCCGTCAGCAGCCATCACCCCCGCAGCCGTTCGATCACCGCCGCGCACACCGCCTCCACGCCCATCTCCGCCGTCATCACCCGATGGTCCGCCAGCCGCTCATACAGCGGACGCCGCCTCCGCAGCCGCGCCTCCGCCTCGCCCAGCAGCGGCCTGGCCGTCTCTCCCGCCTCCGCCGCCTGTTCACACCGCCGCAGCAGCACCTCCAGCGGAGCCTCCAGGTACACCACCGCCGTCCGCGGCGTCTGCTCCAGCAGCAGCCGGTTGCCCAGCACCTCCGGCGCGCCGCCCCCCAGCGCCACCACCACCCGCCGCTGCCCCAGCAGGCTTGCCAGCGCCGCCGACTCCGCCCGCCGGAACTCCGCCTCTCCGCTCTCCGCAAAGATCGCCGGCACCGTCCGCCCCTCGCGCCGCTCCACCTCGCTGTCCAGGTCGCGGAAGCTCCACCCCAGCCGCTCCGCCAGCCGCCGCCCCGCCGTCGTCTTCCCCGACCCCATGAACC
>JAJZFE010000127.1 GCA_021798655.1 Acidobacteriota bacterium
GACGAACTCCAGTTGCCATTGGCGGAGCTGGGGTTGGTGGAGATGGAGCCAGTGGAAGGCGCGATGGACGGCGGTGAGGCTGGCCAGACGAGCGATGCGGCGTTGGGCGGCGGCGGTGGGCATCAGCGGGCGTCCTCGGCGGGGGTGTTGGATGGGTAAAAGACTTCGCAGAGGAAGAGTCCGCGGGCCGGAGCGGTAGGGCCGGCGGCGGAGCGGTTGCGGGCAGCGAGTATGCGGGGGATGGAGTCGGCGGGGAGGCGGTGGTTACCGATTTCGACGAAGGTGCCGACGAGATTGCGGACCATGTGGTGGAGGAAGCCGGAGCCGGTGACGCGGTAGAGGAGCAGGTCGTCATGCTGCTGCCAGGAGGAGTGGTGGATGGTGCGGATGGCGGTGGCGTGCTGGGGAGGCTGAGGGGCGTCTGGGCCAGAGTCTGGGCTACTGTCGGGGGCAGCGTTGCGAGTGGCCAGGTCAGGATCGGAGGCGGCAAAGGAGGTGAAGTCGTGGGTGCCGAGGATGTGGGCTGCGGCGAGTTGGAGCAAGGGTAGATCGAGCGGGAAGGGGCAGTCCCAGACGTAGGGTGCGAGCATGGGAGAGCAGATGCGGGGAGTGGAGACGTGATCGGGCTGGAGGCGCGAGGGGAAGATGCGGTACTCGTAGGTTTTGCCGGTGGCGCTGTGGCGAGCGTGGAAGCGTGGAGTGGCGGGTTCTAAGGTGAGGATGCGGATGGCGGGGGGCAGGGCGCGGTTGAGGGCGCGATGGAGGTTGGCGGCTGGGATGGGGACGGAGAGGGCGAAGGAGGCGACCTGGGCGAGCGCGTGGACGCCGGTGTCGGTTCGGCCAGAGCCTTGCGGGAGGACCGACTCACCGGTGACGTGGTGGATGGCTTGGGCGAGCGTGCCCTGGATGGTGGGCAGGCCAGGTTGGACCTGCCAGCCGTGGAAGGGGGTGCCGTCGTAGGCGAGAGTGGCTTTCCAGAGAGGCATGATGCTGCTTAGGACGGTATCACGGAGGTGGATGATTGGCCGCGTCGGGAGGGCCAGGGTCTGGGTGATGTGGCGTCGTTGGTATACTTTGACAGGGTAACGCTCGACATCCAGACCTGAGGATGGCGGATGGAGGGCCGAGGCGGCAGTGCCTGGTGCATGGGCACAGGCTTGGGACGCTGGTTGCCTTGAAGCCCGGCGACACAATCGCTGCCTGAGGATAAAAGAGTGGGAACGAAGCGCGGGCGGTGTGCGTACTACAGCTCTAAGTGATTGACCGGAGACATCCCCAGCGGTTCGATGTCGTTATTTTCGAGTCCTTAGGGTATGGCTGTGCGTCTAGTCTTTATCAAGTTATGTATGTCGTGTGGCTCCGTTGACAGACGATGACGGAGTGCAAGAGGAAACGGCTGAGTCCATTGTTCCGTTGGAACGTATGCGGACAGAGGCCGAGAACAAGAAGATAAGAGCTGGAGAGCGCATCGTGAGACTAAGAGATTTGCAGGCGGCGGCGAGCATAGCGTTGTTGCTGATGAGTGTAAGCACACAGCCGGGATGGGCCCAGCAGACAAACGGGACGGCACCTGCCGCAGCACAGACGGTGGCGAACGGTTCGAACAGCCAGGCGGGACTACCGCAGGCTCCGGAGCCGAAGTTGACGGAGCCACTGTACCTGCGGGACACGGCGGTGGACTACTCGAAGCCGAAGAGTCACTTTACGAATCCGCTGGCACCGTATACCTCGACGAACGTGCCCTTGCCAAGCTTGAGCAACTCGGAGCGTCTTGCTGCGTTGTTGCGCGACGGGAAGATTTATCTGAGTCTTTCGGACGCGGTGGCGCTGGCTCTTGAGAATAACTACGACATTGCGATTGCACGGATCAATCTTGATATTGCCGATACGGATATTCTGCGGGCGAAGGCCGGCTCCTCGCTGCGCGGCGTCTCGACTGGGCTGGTGACGGGTACGCTGGGCGGGCAGACGACGACGATTACAACTGGTGGCGGCCCGGGTGCGACTTCGATTGGCGCGGGCGGCGGCGGTGCTGGTGTATCCGGCCTGGTGTTGAGCACCAATGGTGGTGGCCCGCTGCCGGAGGCGCTGGACCCTGTGCTGACCGGGAACGTGCAGTATGAGGCGCTGGCGCAGCAGCAGACGAACACACTGTTTACCGGTACGAATACGTTGAACCAGAACACGGGGACGTTCAACTTTGGGTATCAGCAGGGTTTTCTGACGGGCACACTGTTCAACTTGACGTTCAACAACTCGCGTCAGACGACGAACAACGTATTCAACAACTACAGTCCGCTGTTGCAGTCGAACTTCCGGGCACAGGCGACACAGCATCTGTTGCAGGGGTTTGGTTGGGGCATCAACGGGCGCTTTATTCTGCAGGCGAAGAACGACCGGCGGATTACGGATTCGGCGTTCCGGCAGCAGGTGTTGTACACGGTGAACCAGGTGGAGAACATCTACTGGGCGCTGGTGAGTGCGTATGAAGATGAGCAGGCGAAGGAACGGGCTCTGGCTCAGTCGACGCAGTTGACGGCGGACAACCGGAAGCAGTTGGAGATTGGCACGCTGGCTCCGCTGGACGTGGTGAACTCGGATAGCGCGGTGGCGACGGACAAGCAGGCGCTGGTGTCGTCGCAATCGAATCTGGAGTATCAGCAGTTGATCATGAAGCAGGCGATTGCGCGGAATCTGGACGATCCGCAGTTGGCGAATGCACCGATTGTCCCGACGGATCGCGTTGGCTTGGACCGTTTGCCTGAAGAGGACATGAACGTGGAGGACCTGGTGAAGGAGGCCTACGCGAACAATCCTCAGATTGAGCAGGCGGTGCTGAATATGAAGAACAACCAGATCACGATCAAGGCAGAGAAGAATGGTTTGCTGCCTACGGTTGATGCGTATGCGTTCTATGGCGGCAGTGGATTGGGCGGCGGTCAGAACCCGAACCTGAACTGCGGCAGTTTTGGGTCGTTCAAGCCTTGCGCGGCCGGGGTGGTGACTCCGATCAGCTATGGCAGTACGTTTGGGAGCATGTTCGACAGTTCGTCGCCGGACAAAGGTATTGGGGTGAACATCTCGATTCCGCTGCGCAACCGGACGGCACAGGCTGATCAGGCCCGTTCGCAGATGGAGTACCGGCAGTCGCAGATGCGGTTGCAGCAGTTGTATACGCAGATTCGCATCCAGGTGATTAATGGGCAGTTTGCGTTGACGAATGACCGCGCTCAGGTACAGGCATCGCAGGCGGCGCGTGACTTTGCGGCGCAGAGTCTGGACGCTGAGCAGAAGAAGTACAAGCTAGGCGCGTCGACGACGGCGCTGGTGTTGCAGCAGGGACGGAATGTGGCGACGGCGGACAACAATCTGATTGCCGCGACGGCGGCATACGCCAAGGATCGCGCGGCGTTGGTGCAGTTACTGTCGAATACGCTGGACCGCTATAGCATCAGTCTGACGGCTGCGGCTACGGGTACGGTTCCGCAGGCTCCGATGATTCCTGGCCTGACGGCACCGCAGGCTCCGGCGCCACCGAAGCCGATTTCGGGAACTCCGCCACCGGTTCAACAGTAAGGTATGGAAGCGAGGAAATGCCCGGGATTGAGGCCCGGGCATTTTTGCGTACGCAGTAGACAAGCTCTTGGATTGGGTGTAATTGCTTGATTATGGGAGGCGTTGGACCGACCATACGGGATAAACTAGTGATCTATGAGTAGCGACATGACGAGCATTGGCCACAGGAATCTGCTGGCTCAAGCTGCATCTGCCTATCTGCGGTCTGCGATGCACCAGCCAGTGGATTGGATGGAGTGGGGAGCAGAGGCGTTTGCCAAGGCACAGCGCGAGGACAAGCCGATACTGCTGGATATTGGCGCGGTGTGGTGTCACTGGTGTCATGTGATGGATCGGGAGAGCTATGAGAACCCTGAGACGGCGCGGCTAATTAATGAACACTTTATTGCAGTGAAGGTGGACCGGGATGAGCGCCCGGATGTGGATACGCGGTATCAGGCGGCGGTGTCGTCGATCAGCGGTCAGGGTGGATGGCCACTGACCGCGTTTTTGACTCCGGAGGGCAAGCCTTACTTCGGCGGGACGTACTTTCCTCCGGATGACCGTCATGGACGCCCGGGGCTGAGACGGGTACTGATGACGATGGCTGAGGCATTCGTCAAGCGGCGGCACGAGGTGGATGAGTCGGCGGGCAGCGTGATGCTGGCGATCGAGCACAACGAGTCGTTTATGGGGCGCAGCGGCAATCCTGGACCGGAGCTAGTGGCGAAGCTGGTGGACGGCGTTCTGAAGCAGTTCGATGCGCGAACGGGCGGGTTTGGCTCGCAGCCGAAGTTTCCGCACTCGGGGGCGATCGATCTACTGCTGGACGCATCGTCGCGGGTGTCGATTGGAGCGGGGGCGGCGGTGGTGGGGGACACGGCCAAGCGAGCAGCGCAGGTGACGCTGGAGAAGATGGCGAAAGGTGGCATCTACGATCATCTGGCCGGCGGGTTCCACCGTTACAGCGTGGATGACCAGTGGGTGGTGCCGCACTTTGAGAAGATGGCGTACGACAACAGCGAGCTACTGAAGAACTATGTCCACGCCTACCAGACGCTGGTGGAGCCGGAGATGGCCA
>JAJZFE010000197.1 GCA_021798655.1 Acidobacteriota bacterium
CTACCGCGAAGAAGAGCGGGAGATGATTCCACTCTGTCTCGACCAGAAGATCGGTTGCATCCCCTGGTCGCCGCTCGCGCGCGGCCTGTTGACCGGTGCCCGCAAGCGCGGCGACAACCGCACCGAAAGCGTCCGCGCCCGCACCGACGAGTACGGCCACGGCCTCTACAACACCGGCTCCGACTTCGACATCGTCGACCGCGTCATCGAGATCGCCCACCAGCGCCACGCCAAACCCGCCCAGGTCGCGCTCGCCTGGATCCTCGCCAAGCCCGCCGTCTCCGCTCCCATCATCGGCGCCAGCAAGCTCTATCAGCTCGAAGACGCGCTCTCCGCCCTCACCCTCAAACTCACCCCCGACGAGATCGCGCACCTCGAACAGCCCTACCAGCCGCACGCCATCGTCGGCCACAGCTACTAGCCCGGTACACCCGCGCGGCTTGCGGGTGCATCCAATCGAGTAGCACCCGCTTCACACGCATCAGGCATCTTCGAGGTCTCCCGTATGCTGCACCTCGTCACCCGCACCGCCTACCGGCTCCTCCTCTGCAGCGCGCTGCTCGGCGCTGCCGTGCTCCCTCTCCGCGCCCAGACCCTCACCTCCGACGATCACCGCACCCGCGACATCTCCGGCATCGTCACCGACCGCCATCACGAGCCTCTCCGCGGTGCCATCGTCCAGCTCCAGCAGGGCGAAAACCCCTCCATCATCACCTTCATCACCGGCGACGACGGCCACTACCGCTTCCTCCGCCTCGACAGCAACCTCGACTACCGCATCTGGGTCAAGTTCCGCGAACGCACCTCCAGCCCCCGCAGCATCAGCAAGTTCGACGACCACATGCACAAGCAGATCGACTTCGAGATCGCCCCGTTCTAGACCATTTTCCCCGTTGATGGGTATCCAAAAGCGATTGTGCAGTGGCGTTTTCATTGGGGAAAACGCCCATGAAGCTCAAGCTGCTGGATTACACTTACGGGGAAAATGGTCTAGCCCCACGCTACCTCCACCAACCTCCTCGATGCACCGCGCCCTCGCCCAACTCGTGCTCACGCTCTCGCTGCTGCCGGCCGCGCCGCGCCTCCGCGCACAGACTCCGCCAGCCTCCTTCGACATCCTCACCCGCCGCATGGACGTGGACGTAGACGGCGCGCCCAACGCCTACGGACCGCGCGGCCACCACACGCTCGACAACCTCCGCGACGCCCGCTATCGCCGCCGCCGTCACGGCGAGATCGTCGGCTACCTCACCGAAGACGACCACCCCAACGTCCCCGTCATCCAGGGCCCGCACGACCCCTGCCCCGGCGACTACATCTCTCAGACCGCCTTCACCGACCCCGCCAACACCAACGAGCGCGATCCGCGCCGCTACGTCGACGCCACGCAGATCAACTACATCGTCCTCGGCGACGAGGCCACCCGTCGCGGCGCGCAGCTCGGCGACTTCGTCGTCGTCCACTCCCGCCGCACCGGCCGCACCGTCTTCGCCATCGTCGGCGACGACGGCAACCCCTCCGGCAACGAGGGCTCGCTCCACCTCCTCCAGGCCCTCGGCTACCCCTTCACCAACGGCATCGACGACGCCGTCAAGCATCCCGAGATCGTCGTCCGCTTCTACCCCCACTCCAACCCCGCGCACCGCTTCTTCCGCACCCAGTCCGCCCTCGACGAAGCCGCAGAAAAACTCTCCCTCAGCCGCGACTTCAAATCAACATCGAGCCGCTAACTCTCATCCGACACACCCCCAGGAGTCCCATGAACTACCGCTCTCTCGGCCGCTCCGGCCTCAAAGTCCCCGAACTCTGCTTCGGCACCGGAACCTTCGGCGCCGGCAACGACTTCTTCAAAGCCTGGGGCAGCACCACCGACCAGCAGGCACGCCACCTCATCGACATCTGCATGGACGCCGGCTGCAACTTCTTCGACACCGCCGACATCTACTCCGACGGCCTCAGCGAGTCCATGCTCGGCCGCGCCATCGCCCACCTCAAACGCACCGACGTGCTGCTCTCCACCAAGGCCACCTTCCGCTTCGGCACCGGCCCCAACGACGTCGGCAGCTCGCGCTACCACCTCACCCAGGCCCTCGAAGCCTCGCTCAAGCGCCTCAACACCGACTACATCGACGTCTACCACCTGCACGCCTTCGACGCGACCACGCCCGTCGAAGAGACCCTCAACACGCTCGACAAGATGGTCCGCGAAGGAAAGGTCCGTTACATCGCCTGCTCCAACTTCTCCGGCTGGCACCTCATGAAGTCGCTCTCGGTCTCCGAGCGTTACGGCTGGGCAAAGTACGTCGGGCACCAGGTCTACTACTCGCTCATCGGCCGCGACTACGAGTGGGAGCTGATGCCCCTTGCGCTCGACCAGGGCGTCGGCGCGCTGGTCTGGAGCCCGCTCGGCTGGGGCCGCCTCACCGGCAAGATCCGCCGCGGCCAGCCGCTACCGCAGGACTCGCGCCTCAACGAAAAGATCGTCGTCGACGCCGGCCCCACGCCCGACTGGGAGCACGTCTACAACGTCGTCGACGCGCTCGACCTCGTCGCCGCGGAGACCGGCAAGACCGTCCCCCAGGTCGCGCTCAACTGGCTGCTGCAGCGCCCCACCGTCTCCACGCTGGTGATCGGCGCACGCGACGAAGCCCAGCTCCGCGCCAACCTCGCCGCCAGCGGCTGGTCACTCACTCCCGCGCAGGTCGCCCAGCTCGACGCCGCCAGCGCCGTCCCCCTCGCCTACCCCTACTGGCACCAGGTCCAGTTCGACGAACGCAACCCCTTTCCCGTGGTGCAAACGCGCTCCGCCTGACGCCCGCCCCTTTGCCTTCTCGTTCCGCACGATTGTTGTTTTGTCATCCCGCACTCTTTTTATCTTTTCATCACGCACTCGTTTTGTCTTGTCATCATGCACTCGTTTTGTCTTGTCATTCCGCAGCGCAGCGGAGGAATCTGCAGCCGAACCGGCACAATCGCCACAGCCAACCACCCTCCCACACGAAACAAAGAGTCCCCGGCTCACACCGGGGACTCTGCGCTATACGTCTCGTTCGCGACGCTACTTCTTATCAGCCTTCTCCATCGGCAGCGGCTTCGGCGTCCAAAAATCCGGAGCCTCTTTCAACCAGCTCTCCGGCACGTAGCTCATGCGCGGCGCAAACGCAAACAAGTTCGCCCCATCCGACAGATAGGACTCAGGCGCCTTCTTCAGCTCCTTCATCCCTTCTTCGCCTACCGCCTTGTGGTACGCGTCCACCATCTCGTGCCGCTTGTCGAGTTCAGACAACGACTTGATCGGCAGAATCACCAGATAGCTCGGCGCCTCCGCTCCACCATACACCGAGGCATAGATCAGCGCGGTATACGTCGGATCGGCCGCCGTCCACCCAGCGATGATCTTCTTTGCCGCCGACTCGAAGTCGCCGCTGTGGCCTTCCTTGGTCACGATCTGCACCATCACCGCCATCCGCATCGAAGCCATGTCCACCGGCGCGCTCGAGCTCAGCTCCGGCTTGAAACGCCAGATCGCCGTGTTCGTCTTGTCCAGCATCGCCTCGTCTTCGTCGATCAGCTTGTCCAGCTTCGCGATGTCGGGCATCTTCCCCAGCTCTTCATGCGCGGTCGCAATGTTCGCCATCGACTCGTATCCGGTCAGAAAGACCACCCGTGGCGCGTCGCCCGTGATCGAACGCAGAGCCAGCGTGTAGAGGTTGAACTTCGCCGCGCGCACGATCGCGATCTGCTCCATCTCCTTCTGCACATGCTGCCGCTCCATGCCCAGCTTCGGATACTCCCGCACCGTCATCAGGATCGGCGGCGGGCCCATCATCGTTGCTGTTGCGTCCTGCGCGACCATCGTAGCCGCACCACCCAGCGCTGCCATGCACAGCAGTGCCACACTCACTCCATAAATCGTCTTCCGCATGTGTCCTCCTCCATCTCTTTCTTGAAAAGGGCCCAATATCTGTAAGCAGGGGTAGTTTGAAAGTGGCAGGAACACATCGACGCAAGCGCATCCGCCCGGCCAGCACGCGCTAACGCGTCGCTCGCACTCGGCAACCAGACGGTCGTCTCCCAAAGTGCTCTTCGGCTCTCTGGAGTTTCATGATGTGACATCTGGTGGTGACGCGAGACTACCTACCCGCCCCACGTGAGTCAAGTCAAATTCCTGCTCTCAGGCCAACGGATCAACAAAGTGCGGACCATCCAGAGGAACGGCATCACAAAACGCAAAACGGCCCCGGCGATCACCGGGGCCGTTCGCGTCTCGCTGTCCTGTCGCTCTACTTCGTCGCTGTCGGAGCCTTCGTCGCCGCCGGGGCTGCTGCCTTCGCCGCCGTCGGTGTCTTCTTCTTCATGGGTGCCGGCGAGGTCGGCTTCGGCTTCCAATACTCCGTGTCATACTTCGTCCAGCCCTCCGGCAGCCGGCTCATCGACGGCGCAAACACCAGCAGGTTCGACTCCACGCCGTCATACGCCTCGCGCTCCATTGCGATCATCTTCTTGTGCGTCTCATCGCCCAGCGCGCTGCGATACTGCGCCACCATGTCGTGATGCTTGTCCAGATCACCCAGCGACTTCATCGCGATCACTACCATGTACGCGTCATCGGTCGAGTTGCCAAAGT
>JAJZFE010000005.1 GCA_021798655.1 Acidobacteriota bacterium
CGTCACCGTCACGCTGGACGTGCTGCCCGCCACCGAAAGCGCCCCATCGATCCGCACCGTCTGCTGCGCGGCCAAGCTCACGCTGTTGTTCTGCAGCGCAGAGAAACCCGGCGCGTCGATCCGCACGCTGTAGTTGCCCGGGTTCAGCGACGTCACCACATACGTGCCCTTGCCGTCGGCATGGACCACGCGCGTAAAGTGCGTGCCTTCATTCACCACCGTAACCGTGGCGTTCGGCACCACCGCACCATCGCTCGCCGTCACCGTGCCGGTAATGTTGCCCTCGGTCCCCTGTGCCAACAACCCCCGCGAAACAAACAGAAGCAGGAAGAGTGCGAAGTGGCAGAGCAACCCCCGCAGACGCCGCGCGTCCCGGAAAGAGCTGGTGTGAGTGCGGCCCGCAAGCTGCGCATACTCGACTGTCATTGGGTACTTCCTCCATGAAAAAAGTGCAGGTTCCGCCAGCCAGGTAAGCCGACTCCGAATACGAAACAACGCATCCTTTTATTACGATTACTTACCTTTGATGACTTATTAGTGGACAATAATCGCGTACCTGCACTTTGTCAAGCGCAAATGAAAGCGAAAGCAATTTTTCGTAAGGATTGCACAGGCCCCGTCTGCTCCCGCCTCGAACGCAGCAGCAAGGGCCGCAGAATCTCCGCGGCCCTTGTCTTTGCTCATCCCGTCTGATTGCAGAGCGGTTAGTCCACCTCTATCACCGGCTCTGCCCAGCCGCCGCCCTCAAAGAACTGCTCCACCTCTTCCAGCGTTCTGCCCTTCGTCTCCGGTAGAAACAGTGCAGCCGTCACGATGTAGATCGCCGTGAAGCCCGCGAACAGAAAGAACATCTGCGCATAGCCGTACTTGCTCACAATCGGCAGAAACACCACCGCCAGCGTCGTCGAAACCAGTTGATTGAGCACCAGTGCCACGCTCATGCCCACCGAGCGGATGCGCGTCGGCATCAGTTCGCTGAGCGCCAGCCAAACGCACACACCCGGCCCCGCCGCGTAAAACGCAACAAAGGCAAACAGCGCCAGGGCCACCAGCCGGCCATGCCCGGCCTGTGGAATCTCCCCGATCCGCGCCCGCTCGATCCGCAGCGGAGCCGTGCGCGCTGCATCCAGGTCCGCAAACGGGTTCCGGAAGAACGCCTCCACCTTGTTCGCCGGGATCGACTCCGCCCGCGTGATATGAATCGGCAGCGCGGCCGCATCGTCCGAGCGCACATACGTCGTCGCGCCCGTGAACCCGCCGTAGCTGTAGATCACCGCCAGCGACGCGTGCCCGGCCAGGCTGCCATCGTCCGCGTGGCCGCTCGCCGCCAGCAGCCGCGCCGCCTCCGACGAGTCAAACCGCAGCGTCAGCGCATCGCCCTGCGTCACCATCGTCTGCACCGCTGCGCCCACCTCGATATGGCTGCGCTCGGTCTGCCGAAACAGCACGCCCGTCATCACCAGCGACAGCATCACACCCGTCGTGCCCAGCACCAGCAGGAACCGCCGGCCCTTCCGGTCCACCAGCGCCATTCCGATCAGCGTCATCAGAAAGTTGACGGCCGTAAAGATCACATAGCCCCAGTGCGCGCCCACGTCGCTCAGCCCGCTCTGCAGCAGGATGCTCGTGTTGTAGCCGATGATCGAGTTGATACCCGTCGCCGTATTGCACGCCAGGATCACGCACGCCAGCACGAACGGCACCACGTACTTGCGCCGCAGCAGGCCGCCTGTCGTCTTCGCTGCCTCTGCCGGCTGCGTCGCAATCGCCTCCATCTCGGCGAACTCCACATGCGCCGCCTCGTAGCTGCGCGACCGCAGCAGCGCTGCCAGCGCCTTGTCGCGCTTGCCTCGGCGAAACAGCCAGCGCGGCGACTCCGCCACGAACAGGCTGCCAAACGCAAACAACACTCCCGGCGGCAGCGACAGCCAGAAGATGTGCCGCCACGCGTCGTTCTGCACGTTGAACAGCGCGCTCGGCACGCCCGTCGCCGCCACCGCACGCACCCGATAGCTGTAGTACATCCCGATCAGCGCCGCCGCCACAATCCCAAACGTCAGCAGCCATTGGAAGACGCCCGTCCCCTTGCCCCGCGTCTTCGACACCAGGCACTCGGCCAGGTACAGCGGCACCACCACTCCGATAAACCCGCCGCTGATGCCCTGCAGCAGCCGCCCGATCAGCAGCGCCCCATACCCATGCGACAACGCAATCAGCGGAATGCTCACCACAAACACCAGTCCGCTGGCCACCATCAGCGGCTTGCGGCCGAACCAGTCCGCCAGCAGACCCGCGAACACCGTCGAGATCACGCTGCCCAGCAGCACCGCCGCCACAATCGTCGAAAGCTGACCCGCATCGAAGTGCGACGTCGCCTGCAGGTACGGCAGCGCACCGCCGATGATGCCCACATCCACGCCATACAGCAAGCCGCCCAGACCGGCCACGCACAGCAGCAACAGGTTGTAACGCCTGCGGGAGGCAGCATCGGGAGCGGAAACACTGGCTTCAGTCATAGAGGACATTATCTACACGATCTCCCGATTCTGCACGATTCATGTTCACTTTGAGTTCAGCAATGATCGTACATGCTAGAAACGGTCAGATAAAAGGCGAAGCGCGTTCCCGCGATACACCTTGAACAGCACCTCTTCCGGCAGGTCCAGCCCATAGATCATCCAGCGGCCCTGCCTCGAAGCGTGCGTCGGATACTCGAAGTACTCGTCCGCCGTCTCCAGAAAGCGATAGTACAGCCGGTACATCTCCACCTCCGGCACCAGGTCCGCGCCAAACAGGATGCGGTCCGCAAAACGCAGAAAGAACTTCCGCGCCGTGTACGGCTGACGACCCAGCTCCGACGCCCGCGCGCTGATGTCCACCATCACATTCGGGCACGCATCCAGCATCGCCGAAACCCGCTGCAGGTCCTCGCTGTTCTCCGCAATGTGCGCGCCCACAAACGTCGTCAGCGGATGCCGTTTGAACACCGCATCGCGCTGCCGCAGCAGCTCATCCTTGCTGTACTGCGCGCCGTAGAAGCTCCAGTCCGGGTGCGCCGCCAGCTCTTCATACCGCTCGTTCCGCGCATCGATCGGCAGAAAAAACGCCTCCGGATCGCCGATGTGCACCATCACCGGCAGGCCCAGTTCGCCGCAGCGGTCGAAGATCGGGGCCAGCCGTTCATCGTCCACGCGGAGCAGCGCGCCGTTCGCATCGCGCACCGTCAGCCCCAGGTCCTTCCAGATCTTGAACCCCACGATTCCATGCGCCGCCAGCCGCTCCAGCCGCTCCAGGCTCAGCCTCACAAAGCTGCCAAAGTCCCTCGCATCCGCGCCCGTCCAGTCCATCCACCCGATCGTCGAAAACCGCTTCGCATCCGCTGCACGATACCGTTCGATCTGCGCCACCGCCGCGTCACCCACCTGCATCGTGATGTTCACGCAGTGCTCAATCCCGCACGCGTCCATCACGCGCAGCACCTCGGCCGGCTCCTGCGCGTCCAGGTGGTTGTGATAGTCGATCACCGGAAACCGCGGCGTCGCCACCACGTGCTCCGTGTGGTGCAACATGCTCACCGGATGAAACCCGCTCAACGGCAGCGTCACCTCCGCCTTCGCCGAAACCATTGCCATAAACTTGTCCTGCCCGCTTGCGTCCGGCATTGCCAGTCTCCTTCTTCTTCCAGATCAGTAGACCTGAATTGTAAAACGAAATATAAATGCGTATCTATATATTTCGTTTTATTATCTTCACAGCATCACTTTTCACCCGCGAGGCCTCCACCATGTCCTACCGTCTCTGCAGCGCGCTTCTCCTCACCGCCTCTCTTGCCGCAGCGCAGGCCCCGCTGCACACCGCGCCCCTCACCGCCCAAACCGATCTCCGCGACGGCCATCTCCAGGCCATCACTCTGCGCGACGCGCTCTCGCACCGCAGCCTCACGCTGCCCGACGCCTTCGTCCTCGTGCTGCAGGATCACACCGAGCTCCGTGCCTCCGCGCTGCCGGCCACGCCGCTGGCTGACTCGGCCAGCCTCATCGACCCGCACCGCGCGCTCAGCCGCGACCCGCACGCCGCCAGCTCCGCCACACGCCGTTGTTACCGCTTCGCAGCCGCCCCGCAGCACGCCATCATCGACTGGTGCCTCGTCGCGCAGCCCGGCACCGACTACCTCCGCACGCTCCTCCGCATCACCGCCACCGACGCCGACCTCCCGCTCGCCGAGGTCCGCCTCCTCCGCTTCCACGACGCCGCCGCGCACGTCGAGGGCACCGTCAAAGGCTCGCCCATCGTCGACGCCAACCTCTTCTTCGGCTTCGAGCATCCGCTCTCCGCCGCCACCGTCAACGACGGCCTCGTCACCGCGTCTCTCGTCCGCACTCTGCCTCTGCGCGCCGGCCAGACCATCACCTACTCCGCCGTCATCGGCACGTCTGCGCCCGGCCAGCTGCGCCGCGCCTTCCTCGGCTACCTCGAAGCCGAGCGCCCCCGGCCCTACGAGCCGTTCCTCCACTACAACTCCTGGTTCGACATCGGCTACGAAAACCGCTTCAGCGAAGCCGACGCCATCGACCGCGTCAACGCCTTCGGCCAGCAGCTCGTCCTCCAGCGTCACGTGCAG
>JAJZFE010000236.1 GCA_021798655.1 Acidobacteriota bacterium
AATGGGACACGGCGCAGACTCGAAAGTCGCGCCGTGTCCTCCACTCTCTGCCGTTTTCTTGCTGCGCTTACTTGGTCAGCGTCCCCTTCACGGCCGCCGACAGCGGCTGGTCCGCGTTCTTCAGCAGCAGCGACACGTCCCACATCTCTTCGTTCGTCAGCACATGCTCAAACGCCGGCATGCCCGTCAACCGCAGACCGTTCTTCACCTTCCAGTACGTCTCGCCGGCCTCGTCATCGCTCACGCCCACCACGTCCCCGTGCGCATGCTTCTTGAACAGTTGCGGCGCCACCGGATACATGTACTTCGCGTAGTCCACGTCCTGGCCCGGAACCCCGTGGCACATCGAGCACTTGTCCTTGTACACCATCGCCCCGTCCAGCATCACCGCCTCGCTCACCGCAAACGGCGGCTTCTCCATCTCGCGGTCGATCCGGGCATTCATCGGCACATGCACAATCTGCTTCTCAAACGGAAACGGAGTATCGGCTGTCGCCACCGGCGGGTGGCCCCACTGGAAGTACGCAAACACTGTCCCCATCGCCGCCAGCACTGCAAACACGCAGCCCAGCACGAACACCAACACCAACCGTCCCTTGCCATTCATTGCAGACTGCCTCCAGGTTGCGCTCTGATCACTCTCTCTAGAATGCCTGAACGCCACCTAAACCGCAGGTGAAAAATCTGTCAGCTTCAGGAACGTTGATTCGTGCAGCGTCACGAACGTTCCGTCCTTCTCCGTCACCGCCTTCAGCGCCACCCACTCCGGATCGCTGCTGAACCGCTTCCAGCTCTCGGTCGCCGCCGCGCGGCTCTTGTGGCGCAGCATGTACACCAGCGTCCGCCCGGCCAGCGGCTCGTCGGTCGGCGTCCAGTAGCCCACCCCGTGCATCCCCAGCCGCGCAAAGATCGCCGTCTCCTTCGTCTTGAACCGCTCCAGGATCAGCGGCAGCTTGCCCTCGTTCAGGTGATAGATCCGCAGCTCATACACCGTCTCCGGCCCTACGCCGCCGTCCGCGGCCCCGGCCTGCGCCTCGGCCTGCAACGCTCCCAGCGCCAGTGCCATCCCGGCCGTACCCTTCAACATCGCGCGCCTGTCCATCGCCCTCACCTCGTCGGTTGTTTTCGTTGCACGCCCATCCTAACAACAACCCGCCATTCCTCCGCACCTGTCAACCCCCCAGCCGTCCCCCCAAACCCGTAACCCACTCACCCGCAACGCTTTACCACCCCACAATGAAAAACATGTTCCACCCCTCCCACTTGATATAATAGAAACAGGGGAAGAACCGACAACTGGCAACCGGAAACGGGCCAACCGGAAACGGGCTCAATCAACACCCAGACCCGGCACCCAAACCCAACACCCAAACCCCACGCCACAAAACCCACCCGGCTTGTCATTCCGCAGCGCAGCGGAGGAATCTGCTTGGACTCATCCCCCCTTGCTTGTCATTTCCGAAGGAAATCTGCGTCTTCCTCGCTTCGGCACGACGGTCTTGGAAAGCAAACCACCCTAACCCCAATGGTTTGAATATTATAGCCATAAGTCATCTGCAATCAACAGCTTACAGTCACTTCACCCGTAACCTCAATGTTTTGAATATTATGCAAGTAAAATCCCTGCAATCAATATTTTGCAGCCACAACACCCCGTAACTCATTGATTCCAGAGATCAAGCAAAAACACAGGGGGGGGAGGGGGGGGTACCCCCGGCTACTCCCACTCGATCGTTCCAGGCGGCTTCGAGGTAATGTCGTACACCACCCGATTGATCCCTCGCACCTCCGAGACGATCCGGCTGGAGATCGTGCGCAGCACCTCATACGGCAGCGCCGCCCAATCCGCCGTCATGCCGTCCTCGCTCTCCACCGCGCGGATCGCGCAGGTATACGCATAGGTCCGCTGGTCGCCCATCACGCCGACGGTCTTCACCGGCAGCAGCACCGCGAAGCTCTGCCACACCTTGCGATACAGCCCAGCGCGCTTGATCTCCTCCACGCAGATCGCGTCGGCCTCCTGCAGGATCGCGACGCGATCCGGCGTCACTTCGCCCAGGATGCGCACCGCAAGCCCCGGCCCCGGAAACGGTTGCCGCTCCAGAATCTCTTCCGGCATCTGCAGATCGCGCCCGATGCGACGCACTTCGTCCTTGAACAGGTCGCGCAGCGGCTCAATCAGCTTCAGCTTCATATCCGCTGGCAATCCGCCAACGTTGTGATGGCTCTTGATCACGTGCGAAGGCCCATGAACGCTGGCTGATTCGATCACGTCCGGGTACAGCGTCCCCTGCACCAGCCAGGCAATCTCCTCGCCCGATGACTTCTCGTCGTCGAAGATCTTCTTCGCCTCGTCATCAAACACCGCGATGAACTCGTTGCCGATGGCCTTGCGCTTCTGCTCCGGATCGGTCACGCCGGCCAGCCGCGCCAGAAACCGCTCGCTCGCGTCCGCCGCGACCACGTTCAGGTGCAGATCCTCGCGCATCGTCGTCTGCACCTTGGCAAACTCGTCCTTGCGCAGCACACCGTTGTTGACGAAGATGCACGTCAGCCGATCGCCGATCGCGCGCGCCACCAGCACCGCCGCAACCGACGAATCCACGCCGCCGGAGAGCCCGCAGATCGCATGGCCCGTTGGACCAACCTGCTCGCGGATGCGCGCCACCGTCGTCGCGATGAAGTGCTCCGGCGTCCAGTCCTGCGTGCAGCCGCACAGCGTCACGGCGAAGTTCCGCAGCAGCTCCATGCCGTGTTTGGTGTGCGCGACTTCGGGGTGAAACTGCACTGCCCAGATGCGACGCGCATCGTCCGCAATGGCCGCCACCGCATTCGCCGTGCTCGCCGTCACGCGGAAGCCCGGCGCAAGCGTCTCGGCGTGATCGCCGTGCGACATCCACACCGACAGCGTCTCCGGCAGGCCGTGGAACAGGCTCGCCGGATCGGCGACCGTCACCTCCGCGTGGCCGTACTCGCGCGCCGCCGCGGGAACCACTTTGCCGCCCAGATGATGCGTGATGAACTGCAGCCCATAGCAGATGCCCAGCACCGGCAGTCCTGCCGCAAGCACCGCGGGATCGGCCTTCGGCGCCGAGTCGTCATACACCGACGACGGCCCCCCCGACAGCACGATGCCGCGCGGCTTTAGCGCCAGCACCTCCGCAAGCGGAGTCGTGCAAGGCAGCACGACGGAGAAGACGTTGAACTCGCGGATGCGGCGTGCAATCAGCTGCGTGTACTGCGAGCCGAAGTCGAGGATGACGATGGTCGAGGTCGAGGAGGTATCCACACAATCATTGTAAATTGCGGGCCTTTGCCGCCTGTGGACGCGAGAATCGCGCTACGCCGACAGCACCCGATGCAGCGACAGATAACTCGCTGCACGCACCACGTGAAAGTAGTCCGAAAAAGCCAGATACAGAAGCGCAACACCCGACCACCAGAGCCGCAGAAACTCCGGCGTCGCCACCTCACTGAACGGAAGCGGCGTCGCGGAGAACACCATCGCCAACACGATCAGCGCGATACGCACGATGTTCATCACCAGGTTGATCTCGATCAGCTTGCCGCGCAGCTCCTTCCCGCAAGCGAACGACGACCGCACCGCGTCGACCGGCCCGAACTTGCCGCGCATCGCCAGCAGCGGCGCAAGCTGCAGAAACCAGCTGAACACCGCCCATGCAACGTACAGCACGAGCGTACCGACGATCAGCATCGCGGCAAACAGCACCACGCTGGGATCGTCCCCGCGCGCAGCCGGCGCAAGGATCGCACTCCGCGCACCGAAGATAACGAGGTGACTCCACAGCCACCACGCGCCGAGCAACAGCGCCGAACGCAGCGTGCCCAGCACGAACAACGTCAAACGCCGCGCATGAAGCGTCGTATCGAGACGCCGCAGCACCACCGTGCGACCGAGCGCCGCGAAGCCATTCCACACGACGAACGCAAGCGGCAACAGCCAGCGCAGCAGCGGCCACGCAGCCTTCCACAGCCCGCCAGCGACGATGGTGATGTTGTGGATCGCAAGCACGGGCTGAAACACGCTGACATCACTCAGCGGCGCAAGCTTGTCCGCAAAGTCCGGCACGACGAAGTGCGTCGCTGACCCCGCGACGCACACGAGCAGCGCGCCAAAGAGCCAGCGCCACGCAATCTCCAGCGCGCTCAGCGAAGGCCGATGCCAAACCTCCGCCATGATGTTGACGAAGGACTGCGTGCCGCGAACTGGCGTCTCGCGCATCTACTTCACGACCACGTTGACGAGTTTGCCCGAAGGCTTGTTGATGACGATGTGCTTCACGATCGTCTTGTCCACAAGCCTTGCCGCGATCTTCTCGTCAGCCAGCGACGCTGCCTTGATGTCTGCTTCGTTCGCGTCGGCCGAAAGCCGGATGACGTTGACGAGCTTGCCATTGATCTGCACCGGAATCTCCACCTCCGACTCGCGTGCGAGTTCGGCGTTGGCGACAGGCCAGTGCTGTCGGAACACGCTGTCCTGACCGCCAAGTTGCTGCCAGAGTTCAGCGGCGAGGAACGGCGCAAACGGCGCAAGCAGCAGCGTGAGCTTGTGCAGCAGCTCCGCAACAGTCGCCGGCGAGATCGCGCCTGAGTCCAT
>JAJZFE010000024.1 GCA_021798655.1 Acidobacteriota bacterium
TACGGCGTGCCCGCGTATCCTGCGAGTGCCTCCGTGGTGCCGCCGATGGATGAAGCGTACGGCGAACGGAGCCGCGCATCGTGGGCGACGGCAACCGACCCCGCGCACACGCTGGACGCCACGCACAACATCGATGTCGACAAGGATGGGCAAGCGCGATGAGCAGCTATACTCCTCCCCCGCCTCCCCCACCTTCCTATGACCGCGGCGCCGCGAAGGCCGCGTATCGTGCACAGCAGCAGGCCTATCGAGCGCAGCAGCGGATGCAGCGCGCGGCGTGGAAGGCGCAGCGACGGGCACTGCGACGCAGCTCGATTGTGGGCCCGCTGATCCTGCTGGCTCTCGGCGTGTTCTTTCTGCTGGTGGAGCTGCACCGCCTCTCGCCGTTCTTCGCGCTGGAGTGGTTCGGCCGCTGGTGGCCGGTGGTGCTGATTCTTGCCGGCGTGGTGCTGGTGGTGGAGTGGATACTGGATCGCGATCGGCCGGCGGATGCCGGTGGACCGCGCACGATCGGCGGCGGTGTGATCTTCCTGATGATCCTGCTGGTCGTCGCTGGGCTTTCGTCGCAGGTTGCACTGCGCGGGCTGGAGTGGAAGCAGCAGCAGTTCGGCGAAGGCTTTGGCAAGCTGGACCAGGTGCTGGGCAATCGCAGCGATGCATACGATGACATGAGCGCCGCAGCCCCCGCCGCCGGTGTGCTGGTGGTACGCAACCCGCACGGCGACGTGATCATCAACGGCACCAGCACCGATGGCCAGGTGCACGTGAGCATCCACAAGCAGGCCTACGCGTGGAACGACGCCGACGTGCAGAAGAAGATGCAGCAGCTGCAACCGACACTGGTGCAGGACGGCAAAGACCTGTCGCTGAGCCTGAACGGCGTGGCCGGCGGTCAGGTGGATCTGACCGTGACGATGCCTCCGAGCTGCGGCGTAACCATCACCGCCGACCGCGGAGACGTGACCGTGACCGCGCTGCAACGGCCGGTGACGATCTCGGCCAACCACGGCGACGTCAGCGTGAGCGATGTGAACGCTGACGTGCAGGCGACGATCAACGACGACGATGCCAGCGTGACGCTGAACGATGTGAAGGGCGCTGTCCACATCAACGGACACACCGGCGATGTGGACATCGACAACGTGGGTGGACCAGTGGCGCTGCAGGGCGACTTCTATGGCACGACGCACCTGAAGCAGATCGCTGGGGCCGTGCACTTCGACAGCAGCCGTACACACTTCAGCGCGGCGCGGCTGGACGATGAGTTCTCTGTGGAGAGTGACAGCCTGGAGGCCGGCTCGCTGCTGGGGCCCGTCGTGCTGAAGACGACGGACAAGAACATCACGCTCAACCGCGTGCAGGGCAGCGTGGACGTAAGCAACCGCAACGGCGAGGTGAATGTGACGAGCGTATCTCCGCTCGGCGCGGTGACGGTGGAGAACGTGCATGGCTCGGTGGATGTGGGCGTGCCGCCGGGTGCGTCGTTCGCTGTCAACGCGCAGACCCACAACGGCGATATGGAGAACGACTTCGGCCTGTCGCAGCAGGATAACGACGACGCACACACGTTGCACGGATCCGTGGGCTCGGGCAGCGCGAAGATCACCATCAACACAACCGACGGCGATGTGACGCTGCGTAAAGTGACCGAAGCGCCATTGCCACCAAGCCCCCCGGCCGCGCCGGCACCTCCAGCTGCGCCGAACCTTTCCGCCAAGCCGCCGAAGGCACCCCGCGCGCCCGCCGCACCTGCGGCACCCGCCGCTTCGCCGACTGCACCGAAGAGCTACTCCTTCTGAGCGGCAGACTCTGACCCGGATGTCCTCGTCACTGTAAGCCCAAAGCTACAGTAGACATAGAAAACCGCCAGCATTCACTGGCGGTTTCTCTATTCCGTCTTCGGTCGTGGTGCCCGCTGTCGACACCGCTTGCAGTGCCGCAGCCCTAGCACTTACGGCACGATGTTTGCCGACCGCGGAGTCTGCACAGGCGCCGCCATGCCGATGTACTCGATCAGCGAGCCAGTCGTACCCGGCACAGACGCCCAGACGTTGCCGCCGTTGTCGATGCCGAGACCCCACAGGTTGGTCACAGAGCTATTCTGGAGCGCGAAGGATGAAGTACCACTGCTGTTCACCTCGTACAGCATCCCGTTGCTCAGCGTAAACCAAAGGTTCGAGTTGCCATCCACAATGGCATCGCGCGACGCAAGCGAGGTTGTAGCACTTCCCAGGTTGATCTGTATGCTGCTAAGAACGCTGCCAGTATTGGCCGCCTCCTTCACTGCATACAGCACCCCGTTACCGGCGCCGCCTACCACCCAGCTATACCCATTCCCGGCCCCGACCGAGCCGAAGGTACCGCCCTGACCATTCACGACAAATCCACGGCTGTTACTGCCCGTATCCAGCGCCAGCGCACCGGCGGTATCGACCAGATCGAACAGTCCGCCCGTACCCTGACTGCCATCCATGGCTCCCCATACCTGGTTGTGGGCACCCACCGAGATTCCCAGCGTCTCGCTCGGGTAACCCACTCCGATAAACGTGTTCGTCGCCGTACTGGGATTGAACGAGCACACTCCCGGTGTCGACGCTGCCGCCTGCGCGTTCCCCGCAAGAATGTAACCGTTACTGTCCGAGGCGATCTGCCAGGGGTCGCAGACATTCAGCGGAGTAATGGTCGGAGTGCGGGTGATCGAGCTTCCATAAGCCAGAATGTTGCCCTGGCCCGTGGTGCTGTTGTTACTGCCGGCGAAGATGTTCCCGTTCGGCGCAATCGCAATCCCTTGCAACGGCATCGAGCTCACCGTTCCCTGCGCTACCTCCAGGCCTAGATTGTTAAACTCGGAGATAAAACCGCCTGTGCTCGGCGCATTCGCAATGTAGACGTTGCCGCTGGAGTCGATATCGAGGAAGCGTGCCGAGCTGATCTTGGCCAGCGCACCACCAGAGTAAACCGCCTCAAGACCCCAGTCTGTCGGAGCGGTGCTCAGCGCAGGGTTGAACGGCGTCGTCGGTGTGATCAGGCTGAACGTATTCGCCACGTTGTACGTTGGATTGTTCGCAAGCGTCAGTGCCAGGCCCAGGGTGTCCGTCGGCGGGGCAGACTGCGTTGGCGTTGCTGAACGGAAGATCGTGGAACACTGCGTGCTGTCGTTGACGCAGGTAGCCAGCAGATTAGCCAGCGTATTAATCGCCTGCTGCGGCACCACGCCGTTGGTGTCCCCGTTGCTCACCTGGGTGTACGTGGCACCCGTTGAAAGATTCATCAGCCCGAAGACCTGCAACATAGCATTGATCAGCCCTGCCGTGTTTGTGCTGCTGGTCGCCAGCTGCCGCGCTTGGCCATTCAAAAACTGGTGCAAGGCATACACCGAGACAACCGTCGAGACCTCGTTCACGTTCACCGTCATTCCAGAACCCAGATTCGAGCAGTTACCCAGCGGAGCCATCAGCGCAATATTAGGGTTCACGCCGGCACCGGCATTCCCGCCGAGCGCGACGACATAGGCAATCGAGTTGGCGTAGGGACAGTTGGCGATCGAGTAGTCGCCTGCCAGCGCAAACTTGCCATTCACATCGGTTGTCACATAACCCGGACTGCCGAGGAGCGATACAGCATTGCTCGCATAGCCGTTGTCCGTGGAGGCATACAGGTACACCTGCGCCCCGGAGATCGGCTGTTGACCACCATACACTTTGCCCTGCAAAACGAGGGCCTTCGCCGAGCTCCCGGCGAGTTGGCTGCTCTCAACGCCGCAGCCGGTAAGAAGTGCGCTAACAACGAGGGAAACGGCTGTCAAAGAGAATGTCGCAAAACGGCAGGTCTGGCTCAACGGTGGCTTCCTTTGAAGGATCTCTGCATTCCTATCACGGCCTGAGCTTTTCACGTTTCCTGCTGCTTTTCTCCGCAAGTTGCCAAAAGCAGAGCGGCAGTGCGTGAACATGTCATTTGCGATAGAGCACAAGCAGAATACCCGGCAAGGTGTTGAAACGCAAGTGACAAGCTAGCCATCCGTCGTGATGTCCACGTGAATGCAAGGAACCAGTAACATGGCCGAACGCAACAAAGCCCGCCACAAGGGCGGGCTTTGCGTGAATTATGCCGGCGATCACCTAATCTCCCACACACTTACGCGTGCAGTACCATCGGCCCAACGAGGCTTAACTTCCGTGTTCGGGATGGGAACGGGTGGAACCCTCGCGGTAAACTCACCGGCAAACTTGAGAACTTGCGCCGCAGCGCGATCGTTCACAACTGAATAGATTGAGCAGACTATATACCTAATAACGTACTAGTTATATTTCTATAACTACAAAGCTTGTGTTGAATATCTCTAGCGTAATGACAAAACATTGCGCAGAGTAAATTCTATGGACAAGCCGAACGGGCGATTAGTACTGGTAAGCTCCACACATTACTGCGCTTCAACATCCAGCCTATCAACCAGGTGGTCTTCCTGGGCCCTTCATTACCCTTTTGGGTTGGGAGATCTCATCTTAGAGCGTGCTTCCCGCTTATATGCATTCAGCGGTTATCACAACCGAACTTCGCTACCCAGCCGTGCCATTGGCATGACAACTGGAACACAAGAGGTTCGTCCATCCC
>JAJZFE010000463.1 GCA_021798655.1 Acidobacteriota bacterium
GCCCTGGCCCGCCTAGTGCAATCTCAATGGTAGCGCAGCCGAGAGCCTCAGCGAGCCTTTGTTTGGTCAACGTTCCAGGATAGGGCGACGAGTCATGTTCCGTAGAGATGATGGGCACGGATATAGTCGAGGATCGAGGGTGGAAGCAGGCCGACGCAATCGGAACCGGTGCTGAGAAGGGTGCGAACGCCCGTGGCGCTGGCCAACTCGTAGATACCGTCGAGGAGGTGAACGCGCTGCAGTTGCGCTGGCGTAAGGCGGAGGGCGTCGAGTTGCTGGAGGGAGAAGCCGGGACGGCTGACGACGATCCATTCGGCGAGGTCGAGCAGTTCGTCGGGTGCGCGCCAGCGGCGCAGATCGAGAAATGCATCCGCCCCGACGATCACAAAGATACTGTCATCGGATGAAATCGTGCTGCGAAGGCCGGACAGAGTGTTGACGGTGTAGTTTGGCGCATTGCCCGGAAGGGGTGCGTCAAGCGATGACGCCTCAAAGCGGAATGCTGCGCCGGAGGGCTGAAGGTCGCAGAGAAGAGAAACCATCGCGAGACGGTCTTCGAAAGACGCAGTGGCACCGCCAGGCTTGAGGGGCTGGTAGGCCGTTGGGGAGAAGAGGATGCGGTCGAGCGAGAAAGCCTCCGCAGCTGCTCGACCCACGGACAGGTGCCCAAGATGGGGAGGATCAAAGCTGCCACCGAAAAACCCAATGCGCATGTTGGCTGATTGTAACTGGCCTGGTTCTTACTCTGTCCTTCAAGGGCGGTCAGTTGAAGCCTGACCGCCCTTTTGTACGGTAATCATTGGAGTTAACGATGCCCACCGCCACCACCACCGCCATGGAAGCCACCTCCGCCTGCGTGACCACCACCTCTGAAGCCACCTCCGCCGCGCCACCCTCCGTAGCCTCCACGCCACCCGCCGTAGCCGCCCCAGCCGCGGTAGCCACCCCAGCCCCAACCTCCGCCCCAGCCCCAGCCACCCCAGAAGCCCATGTTGAAGCCCCACGGGTCGAAGGCCCATGGATACCCGTAGCCATAGTAGGGAACAACGCCATAGCCATAGTATGGATACGCGGAGTAGGGGGCTCCGCCGTAGTACCTGCCACTCTCTGCATCGTAGTTGCCACCGCCGCGTGGGGTGTAGGGAATCAGGTCGGCACTGCCTTCTGCAGGATCAAATTCAAAGGGGCGAACATTGGGCCCGCTGAAGTCTATCGCGTGGTTCTCCTTTATTTTGATAGGCTTCACGTTGGCAGTGTTGGTTCCGGGATAGGCCAATGCTTCCCCCTTGAGCACGCGCACCGTGTTGGTCTCAGCGTTGAAGGTGTAGAAGCCATCCTTGACGAGGTCGGCCTGGCCACCGGGAAGATCGACGATGATCAGAGCATGATCGACCGGATTATGGACGCTGATGTTGGCGATACCGTGCTCGACGCGGAGGTCAATGTCCTTATCGGTGATGGTGCCAGCCTTGACAGAGCTGTCGTCGCCGACGCGGAGGTAGACGCCGGGGGCGGCGAGGGCGCTGGCGATGCCTTGCTTCGGCGCGATGACCTGACCGGTCTTGACCTTGGGGATGTAAGTGTTGTGCGTATAGGTAGTTACGGCCGGTTGCTCTGGAGCCGTGGTGTTGTCGGGTGGCGTGGTTGGAGCGGCTCGCACGATGGGGGCGGGCTGAGACTGCGTCGGGGCGGTGTTCGTCAGGGAACTATCCGCTGGGGCTGGATTGGTGCTCTGGGCCGCAGAAACAGCGGTGATTGTGGCGAATGCAGTCAGAGCGAGCATGAAACCTTTGTGGCTTCGCATGTTCAAAAACCTCTCGGTCTATATGACGGCACTTGGGGGAGAAATGTTGCGGAGCAACTCAGCGGGTGTGAGTTTCGTGTAGGGCTCAACGCAATCTTAGGCTGCACGATGGGGGCCTCAGCACGGTTTTGGGATGCACAGGGTCGTGGGGGTGCGGTTTTATGCGTCTGAAGAGAGATACGGTGCGGGTGCCGGGCTAAGTGGCGTGATGCTCGGCGAGGATGTTGAGGGTGAGGTCGTCGTAGCGGCCGGCGAAGAAGGCTTGCGTGGCTTCGACGAAGAGCTGGTTGTCGGGGGTGGCGTGGGCGAAGAGGGTCATGGAGGAGTGGAACTTGAGGTCGTCGGGGGTGCCGAGGATCTGGCGGATGGGGAGGGCCCGGGCGAGGAGGATGAGTTGCGTGCATTCGCGGAGGCGCGGGCCGAGGATGGGATGGGCGAGGTAGGCGGCGGCTTCGTCGAGCGAGGTGATGGCGTAGGCGCGGGCGGTGGGGCTGGAGCCGAGGCCGTGGAGTTGAGGGAAGATGAACCAGATCCAGTGGGTGGTCTTGCGGTGGTGGCGGAGTTCGGCGAGGACTTCTTCGTAGATGGGGGCCTGGGCGGTGAGGAAGCGCTGGAGGTTGTAGGGGTCGGGCATGGGCATGGGCTCTTGGTTTGTAGATGCGGGGGGTGGGCTTTGGGTGGCGCGGAGCATCGGAGGCTTCTAGCTTCCAGAACCGATTGCAATCAGGTGTAGTCGCCGGTTCAAGCAGCAGATTCCTCCGCTTCGCTACGGAATGACAACCATCAGAATGTTTGCGGCTCCACCTGAAAGCGAGCGGCTCCAGCTAAAGGCACAGGGCCTGGCTGTGGTGGTGGGATGTGGGCGGCAGGGGGAAGGCAATTCAGTCGTTGCGCCTGCGGCTTCACTCCGGCCTGCGGCAGCAAGGTGCGCGCTTTGCGCGGGCTGGGTTTTTGTACGGGCTGAAGCCCGTACCCTTCAAGGCTTGGTGGTGAGGAAGGGTTGAGAGTGTGGGTGGGGTTGAGGGACTCGGGGTCCTTGCCCTTCGGCAAGCTCAGGGTCAGGATGACAGGTGGTTTGGGTGGCGTGGAGATGGGCGGGGTGGTCGCGCTTGCCGCGCGATACCCATTCATCGCAAAGGGCGCGATGAATGGGGCACCCGGCTATTTTTCGAACTCCAAGTTGGAAGCCTCTGCGGAAGTGTCTTGCAGTTGTTGGGACAGTGCAGCGCGCTGTGGTGTGTGGAGTCGTCCAGACCAGCGAAGATAGAACATGAAGTATGGGTTGGGGAGGTCTAATACCGGCTTGCTATCATCCCAGTCGATCACCTGATCATTTGGGAATTTCTCCGTTGCTAGCTTTGCCATATGAACGCAGGTGCTTGTGACGCTGGAGCCGACGGGAGAATCGACTACGCACTCTTTTGCTGTACGAATTAGCAACTCGTCGTACGTGAAGGATAGCTGCGGAGGGTTGCTTGCAACGGCCTTAAGTACGACTCGGTAAACATCACCGGTGGTTCCGTCGTGAAAAGTGAACATCGTTCGCTTTGTTCCTCTAGTAGGAGGGCCTGAGTCGAGGACATCAACCAAAGATCTAAAATCTGTACGGGAGCTAGTTTGCTCTAAGACCATCTTTAGCAAGCTACTGTCCAGATTGGGTGCAGCGGGGATAATTCCTTGATGTTCTTCCCGAAGGTTAGTTACGAAACAGGCTTCTAAGCAGAGAAGCTGCATCAATTGCGGTGATCCCGCACTCTCGCTCGCGAAAGTTGCGCTGACTGCCGGATCGAATGAGGCATTAAGCTTGGAGAATCCGGTCGTAGCAATTTCACAAAGCTCTTTGCTACTCCAGTATCCCAGATCAATCGCCCTGACTCGTCCCCTTAATTCAGGGTTTGCTCTGACTACGTCGTCGCCCCTGTGGCTGACAGATGCAGTTACGATTTTGAGCTTGAGCCTTACGGCTTCCTTAAGCGATTTTGCCACTTCTGTTTGGACGTCGCGCGGCATGTAGTGAAAGTCATCTATCAGAATCACAAAGCTACTATCTGCGATTTCTGCGACTACCTGTTGTAAGCCGCGCCTGTTTCTTACGGCACCAGTTGTGTGTCCACTAGCCGTGCTCAGTGTTCCAGTAGTTCCGATTTCTGCCTTCCCCAAAAAGGGCACTGAGAATCCGCCCTTTACGCTGGCTTCGACCCCTTTTGTGGAGTCGGAATTCTCGCCGACAGATGTGCTCGTCGGAACGTCCATCCAGTCCAAGACCTGCTGCCAGAGATCGTCTGGCGTCCGAATGGAAGCTCCAGTAACGGTAATGAGGGAATTCTGTCCTACCACCTTTTCGACAAGTACGGTCTTTCCAGACTTCGATGGGCCTGAGATAGAAACGATTTGCCCTGTGGTTTCAAGCGAATCACGCAAGCTCTGCTCGAGGCCCTGTTCAGCACGGACCACATAGGTGTACTCGGGAAATGAACCCGGAGTAAATACATCGACAGCTTTAAGGCCCATGGCTCCTCGCAATTCGCTAGAGATGCTTCATTTCTACACCCATTTAGCTATGGGTAGATGCGGTTTAGGGTTCTTGGGAAGGGGATGGTTTCGCGGACGTGCTCGAGGCCGCAGATCCAGGCGACGCAGCGCTCGATGCCCATGCCGAAACCGCTGTGGGGGACGCTACCGTAGCGGCGGAGGTCGAGGTACCACTGGAAGGCGGCGAGCGGGAGGTTGTGGGCTTCGATGCGGGATTTGAGGAGGTCGTAGTCGTCGACGCGCTGGGAGCCGCCGATGATTTCGCCGTAGCC
>JAJZFE010000158.1 GCA_021798655.1 Acidobacteriota bacterium
GCTCACGTCACGGCGCTACACAAATAGCCAGCGCAGACCGCCCATTTGCGCATCATCTCAGCTTCTCCGCTTCTCTGCGCGCGACCGCAGGATCCAGCGGCAGATACTTTCCGTTGGTAACAATGTCCTGTTGCCCTTCACGACTCAACAGGTAACGAAGAAACTCTCTCACCGCAGGGTTGATCGACGTGCCCGGTTTGCGCGCAATCTCTGCAGGAATGATCCTCGTCAGTGGATACTCACGATGGATGACGGTCTCCTTGTTCGCCGCATAGAAAGGGCCACTGTCGGAGCGACCCAGCGCAAGCTCTCTCGCTGCAGGATGCGGATAGCGTACATTTGAGAGCCCTATGCCATAGCGGTCCTGCGCCAGCGCGTCCATAATCTGCTGCCCGCTGTCATAGATCGTGCCGTCCGGTCGGTGGATGTGGGCATACTGCTTCATCCCGCACCGCCAGCGATGGCTGCCATGCAGCGCCGTACGCTCTATAAACGTTGAAAAAATATCAGCTTCGGTCCAGCCGTATAGATGGATTGGCTTGTCCGACCATTCACCGGTCAGCCCCAGTTGCCCCCATGTCGTGATATTCGCCTCGGGCGCATCCTGGTAGGCGAAGATGCGGTTGATTTGCTCCAGTGTCAGGTGTTGCAGCGGATTGTCCTGGTTGACGAAGACACCGAGCGCGAAGTCGAAGTTGCGAACGTCCACGCTGCCAGTAGCGATCTCAATCTGCGTCGGGTCATAGCCCATCACCTTATGAAACGTCGCCGTCTCAAACGGATAGATCTCCTGCCCCAGAATCGCGATATCACCGGAGCCGGTGTACAGCGCGCCCATCGCCGATGCCGTGCCGTACATGTCGTACTCAAACGTGACGCCCGGCTGGAACTTGTGAAACCCGTCCTCCCACAGCTTCACCAGCATTCCCATAAAATCGAGCGTTGGAGCGCCGTGTCCCCACAGGCGAATGGTGCCCACCACCTGCTCCCTGGGCTCGTACGGCTCGATCTGTTGCAGAGCGCGCTGCTCCGGCGTCAGCGTCTGGGCCAACACTCCTGGCTGCCACAGCAGGCCAAGTAAAAGCAGAACGATGTAACGCAGCGGGGACATTCAGTAAGCCTCAAGACCGTTGATGGATGACACACGATGGTCACAACTGAAAATGAACCTTCAATGCACGAAGAATGAAATTTCGTTCTTCATCGCGTCTTCCATCGTGTTGGCCTCTGCGGTGAAAACTCCTTCATCTTCGTTTCATCTCTCGCTCATTCACTGTCGCTACAGTTTCGGTGGCGAACAGAAGCCTGCTGCAGCGTACCCGGCTGCGACGGCCGCTCTACCATCCTTTGGCCGGAGTACACCTTGATCTCAATGAAGCTGAAGCCGCAACCGAACCATGTCCGTAGCCGACGATGGATCACACTGGCGCTGTTCTGCGCCTGCCTCCCCGCTATCGCACATGGGCAGAAGCCGGCAGCAACCCGCACCGCACTGGTGAGCCCGGCACTGCCAACCTACCTGCCACAGCCAGTTGCGCAACCCGTTGATCGCGGCTACGTTCTGCCGGACGGCTCGGTCCGCATCGTCGGCTTCGACGACATGAACGGCATGGTCGCCCGCTGGAACGCCGAGTTCACCAGGACGCATCCCGGTATCCGCTTCACTCCCATCCTCAAGGGCAATGGCACCGCGATTCCCGCCATCACGTATGACATGACGCTCTTCGCGCCAGAGGGCGGAGGTGCAACCCTGCTCGAGCTGTTGCCCTACGAAAAAATCTACGGCTCCAAGAAAGATCCTGTCGCAGCGCTCATCATTCGCGTCGCACACGGCTCCTTGACGCCCGGCGCGAAGATGAGCCCGCTTGCCATCGTGACCAACAAGAGCAACTCACTCCCCGATATCACACAGGAGCAGGTCGCACGCATCTTCTCCACCGGCGCCGGAACTGGCGACATCACCTCATGGCAGCAGCTTGGCCACGCCGACGTCTCCGACGGCAAGGCCATTCATCCCGTCGGCCTGTACTGGGACGCGTATCAGCGACCCGAAGATGAGTACATGGGTGAGTACATGATGTATCGCCACTTCGGGCCGTTTCCCGGTCACGTCTTCTCCCCGAACTACAGGCAATACCTCACCTACAGGGAAGTCGCCGCCGCCGTCGCGCAAGACCGCTCAGCCATTGGCATTCTTCCCCTCAATCAGGTGACCAGGGATCTGCGCGTGGTGCCCATGCCTGCGACCGACGGCAAAGGCATGACCACGGGTAGCGCAGAGGATATCATCGCCGACCGCTATCCCTACCCGCGCGACCTGTACCTGTACATTCGCCGCGAACCCGGCACTCCGCTGGACCCGCTCGTGGTCGAGTACGTGAAGCTCGTGCTGTCCAGGCAGGGCCAGGAAGCTGTTGCACGCGATGACAAAGGGTATCTGCCGCTCAACGTAAACGACGTTCAGGACGGCCTCGACCGACTCGAAGCGGCCAAGACCTGGGCACCACGCTCCAAGCAGGGACCGAAGCTCAACTTCCCCTTCCCATCTCCCGAGCCTCTAGGAAAATGATCATGACCAGTCCAGCACGTTTTATCTCAGGCCAGCTTTCCCGGAGACGTCTACAGGCGTACGCGGTGGTTTTTTGTGCTACTGCGGTCGCATTCGCGCAAAACGACATCACGCAGACCCCGTATCAGCCGAAACACCTCACTGTGCCGGCCGACCGCCCGTACGTCGTCGCGCCAGACACTGTCTTCGTCGCAGGCAACGATGTGCTCATTCCTCTCTTCACCAAGCTCGACGCTCGCTGGGCTGAGCTTGAACCCAACGTGAAGTTCAGGAAGATCATGATGGGCTCAACCTTGTCGGTCGAAGGTCTCACGTCCCAGAAGTCCGCCTTCGGCCCAATCGGCCGCGGCAATCGACGCCCCGAAGAAGACCAGTTCATCCAGCGCTTCGGCTATCCGCCAACCTATATCAAGATCGGATACGACAGCAATCCCAACAACAAACTCTCTACCGGCATCTGGGTCAATGCCGACAATCCCATTCAGCAGATCACGCTGGAGCAGGCTGCCAGCATCTTCACCACCGGCGGCCATCACGGCGACATCACCCACTGGTCGCAACTCGGCGTCGGCGGCGACTGGGGGGATGTGCCCATTCACCCCTACGTGACCCGCGACACCTCCGCGATCCTCGCCATGATCGATGAAATGCGCGACAAGTTCGACGGCTATCCCTTCTCGAGTCAGGTCGAGTGGCTCCCCACCGAAGAGAGCGCCATCAACGCCGTCGCGCAGGACGCCTACGGCATGGTGCTCATGGACTACTGGAACAACACCGCGCCGATGAATGGTGTCACCACCTGGAAGCACCTCAAAGACTTTGGCCCCCGCATCAAGTTCGTGCCCATGGTTATCGACGAGAAGGGAACGATATCCGACGGAACCGTGAGCGGCCCGCTTCATCCAATGGCCTCGGCCATCGGGATCAACATCAACCGTGCACCCGGCAAGCCGCTCGACCCGTGGCTTAAAGCCTACTGCGAGTTCCTGCTCTCCAAAGACACACAGGACATCATCGGCTCATCCGAGATGCGAAAGGTTGGTTTCCGTCCCTTGCAGCCCGGCGAGGCCGCCGAGGAACTCAAAAAGCTTCAATAGAGGAGCACTTGCCCTCCGAGCACATCGCTCATGCGCGTTCTGACATTCGAGCTTCAACCAATTCACGGTTGAGCCATCGCGTTCTTGCTCCGAGTGCGAGTTCGCATCCGATGTCCAACGCGGGATCGAACTCTTAGGCAAGAAGTGAAGTGGTGGAGGCGGGGAGAATCGAACTCCCGTCCGAAGAAACCAACGACAGAGAGCGTTCATGCTTTTCCCAGGTTCATCTTTGTCTCGTCAGCGTCGCTTAGAACGGGCGAAGACGCGAAACCGACCAGTCTGATTGATCTCGTCATTGCCGTACAGACGGAACAGCGTTGACCAGCCTACTGTGCGACGATTGGTATCCGCCCGTAGGCGAAGCGGAAGCAATCGGCTACTTAATTATTAAGCAGCAAGCGCGAATTGAGGTTCGGCACTTATAGTTTTGTGAGCGATTACGGGTGTCCACACCCCGGCATGTCTCTCTGCCACAAGCAACCCCGTCGAAACCATGACGCCCCCACTTGGTGGAGCAGCTTCGAGCGTTGCATCTGCAGCGCTGTCAAAGAACTAACACTAGTATAAACGCCTTCCTGCGTTTGCAGGGAATCAGTCGCCGTTGGCGGAGCCTCTGCCATCCCTGCGTGCGGATTGTTCGGCAACAGCAAGACTC
This sequence comes from Acidobacteriota bacterium, assembly GCA_021798655.1. The sequence continues at coordinate 4,322 of JAJZFE010000158.1, forward strand.
CTGAGTTCGACTGATCCTGCAAAAGGGATCGCAGTCGAGTCAATGCCCCTGCCACGCCTCGTTGTGCGTGTCGATCACGGCCTCGAACAACTTGGCCACGGCCGCATCGTCGTGGATGTTCGGATGGTTCTGGCAGCCCGTCCGTTCCATCTTCGGAAGCTCCAGCCTGTCGATGTTCTTCATCCCGTCCGACTGCAGCGCTGCATACACGTGTGCGGCGCTGCGGGTAAACTCTGCGCTCTTGTCGCTGGTCCACATCATCACGATCAG
>JAJZFE010000415.1 GCA_021798655.1 Acidobacteriota bacterium
CTACTGCCATCGTCGCCGCCTCAAAATCTCTCTGCCGTTCGCTTGTGATTCCCGCCTTCAAATCGGCATCGGACCGCGACTCAACAAGCACTCCCGCAGCCGCTCCACCGACACGAACGCCCGACGCATATCATCCAGGCCCTCCATCACGGCCTCGCGCAGCGCCTGTTGCGACTCCGCATCGCCCGGCTCGCACAGCATCAGCGCCAGCTCCAGCCGACAGCGCAGCGTCGTCAGCGGCTGGCACAGCTCATGCAGCTCATACTCGATCGCCTCGCGCAGCCTCTCCTGCCCTGACCTCGTCTTCGCCATGGCCTCAGGCACCGAACGCCAGCGGCATCAGCGGCTGCTTCACCGGCCGCCTCGCGCTCTGCACTGCCCGCAGCCGGTATCCCGCGCCGCGCACCGTCTCAATCACCTGCGCCACCGCCACCACCTCGTGCGCCTCCCGCTGGGCCTCGGCGAACTTCCGTCGCAGGTACGTCACATACACGTCCACCACATTGACGCCACTCTCCGGCGTGCCTGGCCATATCTCCGCCAGCAGCTCCGTCCGCGACATGCACGCGCCGCGCCGCCGCAGCAACGCCTCCAGCACTGCAAACTCTTTTCCTGTCAGGTCCACCACCGCGTCCTCATAGCGCACCGCGCGCTGCAGCAGGTCCATCGAAACCGCCCCAAACTCCAGCACCGGGCTCGCCGTACGGCCCCTGCGTCGCAGGATCGCCCGGCACCGGGCCGTCAGCTCATGGAAGCTGAACGGCTTCTGCAGATAGTCGTCCGCACCCGCGTTCAGGCAGTACACCCGCTGCTCCAGCTCGCTGCGCCCGGTCAGCACCAGCACCGCCGTCTCCGTGCACCGCTCCCGCATCGACTTCAGCACCTCAATCCCATCGTGCCGCGGCAGGCTCAGGTCCAGCACCATCAGGTCCACGCACCCTTCGCTGAGCCGCTCCAGCGCCTCATATCCATCCCCGGCGCACTCCACCTCGTGGCCCTCCAGCGTCAACCCCTTCTGCAGAAACAGTGCCAGCGCCAGATCGTCCTCCACCACCAGTACGCGCATCGAAATCCTCCTCATCAAGAACAGCCAGTGCTGCAAGTGCCGCCCGTCGCCGCGGCGTCGTCTCGTTCCCATACCGTGTGCTATCCGGCACAAATTTGCCCGGCACAGCCCCTATCGGCACAAACGGTATCTTCTTTGAGTCGATTTCCCTTGCAGTTCGCCTTTCTTTCGCTAAAATGGCAGGCATGGCTATTACGCGGCGGCAAAAAGAGGTTCTCGACTTTCTCTCCGGCTTCACCTCACGCAACGGCTACTCGCCTTCGTACGAGGAGATCGCGGCCGGCCTCAGCCTCAGCTCCCTGGCCACCGTGCACAAACACGTCACCAACCTGCAGGCCAAGGGCATGTTGCAGCGCGCTCACAATCGCAGCCGTTCCATTGACGTGATCCCCCAGCGCAAGGGCCGTCCCGCACTCGACCGCCTGCCGCTCCTCGGCCGCATCGCCGCCGGCAAGCCCGTCGAGGCCATCGAGCAGGCCGAGACCATCTCCCTCGGCGAGATCCTCGGCAACCGCGAGTGTTACGCCCTCGAAGTCCGCGGCGACTCCATGCGCGACGAGCACATCATGTCCGGCGACTACGTCCTCGTCGAAAAGACCCGCACCGCCCGCGAGGGCGAGATCGTCGTCGCCCTCATCGACGGCGCCGACGCCACCCTCAAACGCTTCTACCGCGAAGGCGCGCAGATCCGCCTCCAGCCCTCCAACTCCGAGATGGCCCCCATCTACGCCCCCGCCGCCAGCGTCGCCATCCAGGGCAAGGTCCTCGGCATCCTCCGCAAGTACGCTTAAGACAGGAAGCAGGAAATAGGAAGCAGGAAGCGCGAGCCGTATCGATAGATTGACGAGGGTTTCTCGCAACCTTTGCCTTCGACTCTCTCTTCCCAACTTCCTGCTCGCTACTTCCTACTCCCTGTTCCCTACTTCCTACTCCCTACTTCCTACTTCCTACTTCCTACTTCCTCAACACGCTATAATTCCATCTGTTCGGGCCTCATTCGCAGCACGCGAAGCGGCACTGGAGAGACGATGAGCCTTACCCCCGCTTCCGCTGGCGTTGAGAAAGTGACGCCGCAAACGCTGCTGGCCCACAAACGCGCCGGCACCGCCATCACCGCCATCACCGCCTACGACTGCCCCGCCGCCCGCCAGGCCGACGAGTCCGGCATCGACCTCATCCTCGTCGGCGACTCCCTCGCCATGGCCGTGCTCGGCCACCCCGACACCCTCTCGGTGACGTTAGCCGAGATGATCCACCACGCCCGCGCCGTCCGTCGCGGCACCCGCCGCGCGCTCCTCGCCGTCGATATGCCCTTCGGCAGCTACCACGTCTCGGTCGAAGACACCCTCCGCAACGCCATCCGCCTCGTCAAGGAGTCCGGCGCTGAAGCCGTCAAGCTCGAAGGCGGCCTGGCCCAGACGGCCAACGTCCGCGCGCTCACCGCCGCACAGATTCCCGTCATCGGCCACATCGGCCTCACGCCGCAGTCGCTGCATCCCATGGGCGGGTTCCGCGTGCAGGGCCGCACCCGCTCCGCCGCCCTGCAACTGGCCGACGACGCGCTCGCGCTGCAGGCCGCCGGCGTCATCGCCATCGTGCTTGAAGGCATCCCCCGCGAACTGGCGGCGCACATCACCGCACTGGTCACCGTGCCCACCATCGGCATCGGCGCCGGCCCCGACTGCGACGGGCAGATCCTCGTCTGGCACGACCTGCTCCAGCTCACCCCGCCGCCCGCCCCCAAGTTCGTCCGCGCCTTCGCCGACGCCGACACGCCCATCCGCCGCGGCCTCGCCGACTATCGCTCCGCCGTCCTCGCCCGCACCTTCCCCAGCGACAGCGAGAGCTACCATGCTCCGAACCTCGCACTCGATTCGGCAACCCTCACCTCCCGATAGCACCTCCCTCAACCCCCGCATCGTGACCGCGGCCGCAACCTCTCCACCAACAGACTCGATCCCGCGACGCGCGAAGGAACCATGCAACGCCTCACCACCATCTCGCAACTCCGCCAATGGCGTCGGCAACAAAGTTCCACGCTCGGCCTGGTCCCCACCATGGGCGCTCTGCACGCGGGCCACGCCTCGCTGCTCCGCGCCGCCCGCGCGCAGTGTGACCTCGTCGTCGCCAGCCTCTTCGTCAACCCGCTCCAGTTCGCGCCAAACGAAGATCTCGACCGCTATCCCCGCACCTTCGACGCCGACTGCGCGCTGCTCGAATCCGAGGGCGTCGACGCCCTCTTCGCGCCCTCGCCCGCCGAGATGTACCCCCCCGGCGCGGAGACCCTCATCGACGTACCCGGCATCGGCTCGCGGCTCGACGGAGCCTCCCGCCCCGGCCACTTTCGCGGCGTCGCCACCGTCGTCGCCAAGCTCTTCCACCTCATCCAGCCGCACCGCGCCTACTTTGGCCAGAAGGACGCCGCCCAGGTCGCCGTCCTCCGCGCGATGGTGCGCGACCTCAACTTCGACCTCGACCTCATCGTCTGCCCCACCGTGCGCGACGCCGACGGCCTCGCGCTCAGCTCGCGCAACCGCTACCTCTCGCCCACCGAGCGCGAACAGGCCCTCGCCCTCCCCGCCGCACTGCAACAGCTCGCCCGCGCCGTCAACAGCGGCCAGCACTCCGCTCCAATCCTCCGCGCATCCCTGCACCAGCAGCTGCAGCAATCCCCCGGCCTCCGCCTCGACTACGCCGACCTCATCCACCCCGACACCCTGCTTCCCGTCGAAACCGCCCTCCCCGGCACCCTCGTCGCCGTCGCCGCCTACCTCGGCAGCACCCGCCTCATCGACAACCTGATCCTCCCCACCCCCTCCACGGAGACGGCATGAGAGTCCTCCTCGGAGTCTCCGGCGGCATCGCCGCCTACAAAGCCGCCGAGCTGCTTCGCGAACTGCAGCGCCGCAACTGCGACGTGCAGGTTGCCATGACCGCCGCGGCCGAGCGCTTCATCACGCCGCTCACCTTCGCCGCGCTCAGCGGCCACCAGGTGCTCACCTCACTCTGGCAACCCCTCACGCCCGAAGCCACCACGCACGCCCCCGCGCCCTTCCCCATCGAACACATCGCCGTCGCCACGCAGATCGACGCCTTCGTCATCGCGCCGGCCACCGCCGACATCCTCGCCCGGCTCGCGCACGGCCGCGCCGACGACCTGCTCACCACCCTCGCGCTCGCCACCACCGCGCCGCTCTTCGTCGCCCCCGCGATGAACGTCAACATGTGGCACCACCCCGCCACCCAGGCCAACCTCGCCACCCTCCGCGCCCGCGGCGTCCACATCCTCGAGCCTGCCTCCGGCGCGCTCGCCTGCGGCATGGTCGGCGACGGCCGCCTCGCCGAGCCGATAGCCATCGCCGACGCCATCACCCGCGCGCTCGCCACCCCGCACGACCTCGCCGCCGAAACCTGCCTCATCACCGCCGGCGGCACCCGCGAGCCCATCGACCCTGTCCGCTTCCTCGGCAACCGCTCCAGCGGCCGCATGGGTTTCGCCCTCCGCGAACCCGCCCTC
>JAJZFE010000104.1 GCA_021798655.1 Acidobacteriota bacterium
CCACTTCTCGAACGACGAGTCGGTGATCGACCAGGTGGCGGCCGATCAGGACATTATCGTGATGCGGACGTTCTCGAAGATCTACGGCATGGCCGGTCTGCGCGCGGGTTTTGCCGTGGCGCGACCCGACCTGATTGCGAAGTTCGGTACGGTCGGCGGTCCTAGCCGCAGCCTGGCGAGCATCTCCATCACCAGTTCGGCAGGGGCGCGTGCCAGCCTGCAGGACAAGGATCTGGTGCCGCTGCGCAAGAAGATCAATGCCGACATCCGCTCGGAGACGCTGGAGTTCCTGACTAAGAAGGGCTACAAGATCGTCCCGGGTTCGCAGGGCAACATGTTCATGGTGGATGTGAAGCGTCCTGGCGGCGAGTTCAAGAACGCCATGCTGCAGGAGAATGTGGCGATCGGACGCTCGTGGGCAGCCATGCCGACCTACGTACGGGTCACGGTTGGAACACGGCAGGAGATGGCGAAGTTCCAGACCGCCTTCGTCAAGTGCATGGAGATGACGCCGGGCACCATGAACGGAGCAGCGGCGCTGCACCTTCCAGAGTTCCACGTACCCTCGGAGTTGTATCGCGGGTAGCAACGACCTAGCGCAGGCTAAAACGCGTCGCCAACGGCTCCGGGGCAAGGCTTCCGGGGCCGTTGGTTTTGGTTCTGGGTGACCAGTTTTCCTACGGGTGCTTAAACTGTTGCGCCAGGAGCGGTCCAGACGCGATAAACTTGCAGGAATTATGGAACTGATGGGTTGTGGAACAGCGCTGGTTACTCCCTTTCGCAGGGATGGCAGCGTAGATGAGCCTGCGCTGCATACTCTGGTGCACTGGCAGATTGAAAACGGGATTGATTTTCTGGTTCCTTGCGGCACCACGGGCGAGGCCTCGACGCTGACCGAAGCGGAGTGGCTGCGGGTGGTGGAGGTGGTCGTCGGAGCCGCGGGCGGACGTGTGCCGGTCTTTGCCGGCTGCACCCACAACGCGACCCATGAGGCAGTAGCCAAGGCCCGCAAGCTGGCCGGCGTGCATGGCCTCTCAGGCATTCTGACCGCCAACCCCTACTACAATCGCCCCGGGCAAGAGGGGCAGTTTCAGCACTTCAAGGCGATCGCCGAGGCGACCGACCTGCCGGTGCTGCTGTACAACATTCCGGCACGGACCGGCGTGAACCTGGAGCCAGCGACGGTGCTGCGACTGGCAGAGGTCAAGAACATCATTGGGATCAAGGAGTCCAGCGGCAACATCACGCAGATTACCGAGCTGCTGACGACGCTGCCACGCAGCTTCAAGGTGTTTGCCGGGGACGATGGACTTGCGCTGCCGGTGCTGGCGTTGGGCGGTGCCGGGCTGATCTCGGTCGCGTCCAATGCGATTCCCGGGCAGATGGCGGCCATGGTTCGCGCAGCGCTGGATAGCGACTGGCCGACGGCTCGGCGGATCAATCGTCAGTTCTTCCGGCTGATGCAGGCGCACTTCTGGGAGCCGAGTCCCGCCCCGGTCAAGGCCGTGATGGCCATGCTGGGACGCGGCGAAGACGTATTGCGGCTGCCCATGGTTCCCGTCACGCCCATCACCCGGCGCAAGCTGGAGACGGTCGTCGGAGAGCTGGGACTGCTGGCCAATGCGCCGTACAACGGCGAAGATCTGCGGATGTTTTAGCGCGGACGCTGTGACAGACAACTGCAACAACACAACACCTGAGGATATGTGTGACCGTGAGCGAAACACTGGAAGCAAGGATTGAGTATTGGTTTGCGCAGGGCGCAGCCGCAATCGGGCAGGCCGAAGCGGAGGCAGCGTTCTATGCGCTGCGGTATGGTCTGGAGGCTGGCAGCCTGCGGTCCGCGGAGCCAGACGCTTCCCTGCCGCTGGGCTGGCGTGTAAATGCCTGGGTAAAGCGCGGTATTTTGCTGGGCTTCCGGCTGGGGCAGTTGGCCGAGATGGGCTGTGCGGAGGGCTCTTCGTTCGTGGATAAAGGGACGTATCCGGCGCGGCGGTTTACGGTTGCCGATGGTGTTCGGGTGGTGCCGGGTGGGTCCAGCGTACGCAGCGGAGCCTTTGTTTCCAAGGGTGTTGTGGTCATGCCACCGGCCTATGTGAATGTGGGCGCGTATGTGGACGAGGGAACGATGGTGGACTCGCATGCGCTGGTGGGTAGCTGCGCACAGATTGGCAAGCGGGTGCATCTGAGTGCTGCCGCGCAGATTGGTGGGGTGCTGGAGCCGGTGAATGCGTCGCCGGTCATCATCGAAGATGACGCGCTAATTGGTGGAAACACAGGGGTTTACGAGGGGACGGTGGTGCGGCGGCGGGCGGTGCTGGCGGCGGGAACGGTGCTGACGCGGGGCACGCCGGTGTACGATCTGGTGCGCGGCGAGGTGTACAAGGCAACGGCGGAGATGCCACTGGTGATACCGGAAGGAGCGGTGGTGGTGCCGGGTTCACGGGCGATCAGTAAGGGAAAAGGCGCGGAGTGGGGGCTTTCGGTGGCGACTCCGGTGATTGTGAAGTATCGCGACGAAAAGACCGAGCTTTCGCTGGCGCTGGAGGACTTACTGCGGTAGTTTGCTGGACAAAAGCTGGAGATTTGTGTGGCAAACGCGGTGAAAAGTACCACCAGTGTGCGGATCGCGGCCTCAACCCAATGGATGAGCCGGGGTTTGGGGTTAAAGACTGGTAGACTTAGAGATTGATGGCTCAAGATAAATTAAAGATTATTCCGCTGGGTGGCCTGGGCGAGTTCGGTATGAACTGCACGGTCCTCCGCTGGCAGGACGACATTATCGTCGTCGATGCCGGTCTGATGTTTCCTGAAGAAGAGTTACTGGGTGTCGACATTGTTGTGCCGGACATCAGCTACCTGATCGAAAACCGGTCGAAGGTTCGCGCGATTGTATTGACGCACGGACACGAGGACCACATCGGTGGGTTGCCGTGGATTCTGAGTGAACTGAACGTTCCGGTGTACGGGACGGAGTTCACCCTGGCCTACGTGGAAGGCAAGCTGGAGGAGCACCGTCTGCTGGACGATGCGGACCTGATTGAGATGCTTCCGGGCAAGCGCTTTACGCTGGGGCCGTTCTCGATCATGCCGATCCGGGTGACGCACTCGCTGGTGGATTGCGTTGCGCTGGCGATCCATACGCCTGTGGGTGTGGTGCTGCATACGGGCGACTTCAAGGTCGACCTTTCGCCACCGGATGGCAAGCCGTTCGACCTGCACGCGTTTGCCGAGCTGGGCAAGCATGGCGTGCTGGCGTTGCTACAGGACTCGACCAACGTCGATCGTCCTGGGTACACGCCGAGCGAGCGCGCGGTTCGTCCGCGGCTGGATGAGATCTTCGCGCAGACCAAAAAGAAGCTGTTTTTCAGCTGTTTCTCTTCGTCTATCCACCGTATTCGGGTGGCGATGGAGCTGGCGCACCAGCATGGCCGCAAGGTGGCCGTGATTGGCCGTTCGCTGGACAACTCCACTGAGATCGCGCAGGACCTGGGCTATCTGGATCTGCCGCAGGGATTGATCATCAATCCGGGCCAGATTCGCGACCTGCCTTCGAACAAGGTCTGCATCATGATCAGCGGAACGCAGGGCGAGCCGATGAGCGCGCTGAGCCGGGCCGCGGTCAACAACCACAAGTTTGCGCACATTGATGCCGGCGATACGGTGCTGCTGAGCTCGCGGGTGATCCCAGGCAACGAGAAGTCCATCTACCGGATGATCGACCACCTGGAACGCCGCGACGCCAAGGTGATCCACGACGACGGCACGGCCGGGCTGATTCACGTCAGCGGCCATGCGAGCCAGGAAGAGCTGCGGCTGATGATCAATCTCGTCCGTCCGAAGTTCTTTATCCCGATCCACGGCGACTACCGTCACCTGAAGCGTCATGCGGAGCTGGCTGGTTCGATGGGGATCGTCGAAAAGACCTTCCTGATCGAAGACGGCGACATTCTGGAGTTCGACAAGACGACGGCGACCAAGACCGGCAAGGTTACGGTGGGACGCGTGTGCATCGACTCTGGCGGTTCGTCGACGGATGTGGTGGAAGACGTGGTCATCAAGGACCGTAAACACCTGAGCGAAGACGGCATTGTGCTGCCGATCGTCGCGATCAACAAGCGTACCGGCAAGCTGGAGAAGGCGCCGGAGATTGTGATTCGCGGCATGGCGATCGACGAAGCGATCATGATCGCCGAGGCCAAGCAGATTGTGCAGCGTACGCTGGACTCCTCGGGCGCCGAAGAGAAGGCGGACTACGGCGTGATCAAGGAAAAGATCCGCAACGATCTGAAGAAGTACATCCAGAAGAGCACCAGCCGCCGGCCACTGATTATGCCGGTGATTCTGGAGTTGTAACGACGTGCGTGGAGCGAAGCCCCCGGAAGGAATGCTGGTTGAGATTCCCTCCGGGGGCTTTGTCGTTGGGGGCGGTACAGGAAGCCGGACCCAGCAGACGGCGATGCCCGCAGTCCGCAATAATAGATACTTGGAACGAAGCAGCAGGAGACCGGTGTGAGTGATTCGGTAAAGCAACTGGTGAGTCTGGAAGAGATCATGGCGGCGCAGCAGCGCATTGC
>JAJZFE010000467.1 GCA_021798655.1 Acidobacteriota bacterium
ACGGGGCCTGTTCCTTCCAGCCCGAGGAGCGTCTGCCGAAGGCTTGCGCCGGTGCTGATGTTGCTGCTGGTTGTGCTGGGCAGCAGCGCGCTGCTGGGCAGGTCAATCTCATCGACGGCGCCGTGATTAACGAAGGCGTTGAAGAGCACCAGCCCCGTGAGCCGCACCGGGAATCGCGATGAGCTTTCTACCTTCGTCTGCTGCTGCTGCGCCGATGCAGACTTGAGGATGTCGATCTCCTCTGCGGTCTCGGAGCTTGCAGCGGTGCTCGCTCCGGCTGCGGCTGCCGTCACCGGGACGGGCGCGGGCACAGGCGTCGCAGTCGCCGGCGTCCCTGCATCCCTCGCCGCGTCCTTCACAGCCAGCAGCGCACGCAGGCGATCAATCTCTGCCTGCATCTGCTGAATCTGCTGCTGCGACTGCTCCACCTGTTGTTGCGTCGCGCGCAACGCCGTGGCCAGCTTTTCCAGCTGCTGCGATACCGACGGAGCGGCAGCATCCTGCGTCTGCGCCGCCGCAGGCAGAGACGACCAGCAGCAGAGCAGCACCGCGAGCGCGACGATAAAGGCCGGGCTCGCGGACAGCTTGCGGCAGCGGCCGGTCGTTGGGATCAGAATCATGGTGTAACTCCCAGAGCGGGTTCGCTTGCAACGGCGGCGGGTGACGCGGGCAGCGAGGGGATCAGCAGAAAAAACTCTGTCTGCCAACCGACGGTGTCGTCCTTCCTCCGCTGCATTCCTGCCTGTCCTCCGTGCGCTTCGACGATGCGCTTGACCAGCGCCAGGCCAAGGCCGATGCCGCTCTCCTTGCCTGCGCTGACGAACGGTTTGAAGAGGTGATCGGCGATCTCATCGCGTACGCCTTCTCCATTGTCGCGGACGCGAATGGCAGCGACCGCGCAGCCGTTCGCGTCGATCTCCTGCTGCAGCGTGACGGCTATCGCCGGCGTTGGCGAGTGTTGCGCCGCCTGGCACGCGTTCAGCAGCAGGTTGTAGACCGCACGCTGCAGCTCCTTGCCGTCGATGCGTCCCGACACCTCGGCGAGGCCGCCCGCCAGAACCGCCACGCCGCGCGCATCCGGATGCGGCTGCATCATCGCCACGGCCCGTTGCACCGCCGCTGTGATCGAATCCGGCGCAAGCTGCACTGCGATGCCCGTTCGGCTGATGGTGAGGATGGCATCCAGCAGCTCCGTCATGCCGCGCGCAGCCTCTGTAATCTCGCTGAGCAGCTCGGTTCGCGCCTCCACAGACAAGGTCGTTGAAGAGAGGAACTCCGCGTTCGCGTAGATGGGCGAAAGGTAGTGACGCAGATCGTGCGAGATGGAGCTGGCCAGTCTTCCGATGGTGGCCTGCCGCTCGCCTTCGATCAGTTGCGCCTGGCTGGAGAGTACCTCGGCGTGCATCTTCTCAAACGCCTCCCGCAACTCGCGCAGCTCCTGCGGCCCGGTTGCGGGCACGGCGGCGATCGCCTCTCCGCGCCCCATCTGCCGCGTGCTTTGCAGCAGCCCATGCAGTGGCCGTGTGACCGTGCCCGCCAGCGCCAGCGCCATGCCGCCACCGACCAGCAGCAGCAACAGGCCAATGGCCACAATGCCGCCATTGAGCTGCCGCAGCAGCGCGGTCTTCTCCTTGTCCGATTGCAACAGCACCAGGTAGATCGACGGCGCGGTGTCCGTTGCGCTCTGCAGCCGCAGCGATGAAGCGCGATAGCTCGCATCTCCGAGCTTCAAGGTGCTTGTGCCGGCGTTGCTGGACAGGCTCGCCGCAATCGCAGACGGCAGCGTTCGCAACTGGGTTGCGTCCAGCGTCGAAGCAATCACGCGGTCCGAGGTTGCGAAGACCACCTGCCCGCCCGGCGAGCGCCCGATCATGTCCGCCAGGTGGTCGTTCAGCTCATAGCCGGTACTCACGTAGCCAAGCACGCGGCGCTGCTCGCCGGCAGCGAAGTCGATCGGTTCGGTGGCCACCTCAAACAGGCGTCCCGACGCAAGGACGAGCAGCGTTTTGTAGGGTGTATCGCGGGAGCGAGCCAGTGCCGGCGCGCACTCCTCCGGCGCGACAGCCCGGCCGTTGGAGTAGACCGCCAGCAGCGTTCCGTCCGGACGCATCAGCGCAAAGATGTCGCTGCCGCTCGTCTGCCAGAACGTCTTGCCCGCATCGACGATGGTGGGCCGATCGTTCGTGGTCATCAACGCCTTCAGGCTGGGCAGCTCCGCAAGCAGCGCTGTCTGGCGCAGCAGCAGGTCCTGCCGCTGCTGTTCGATCGCCTGAAACGTGGCGCGCGAACGAGCCATCTCCTCCAGCGACGTGCGCGCCACCTGCCGGTCCACCGTAAAGCCCGCCAGCAGCAGGAACAGAGCCGTCATCGCGGCGACGATGGCCAGCAGAACGAAGAACAGACTTTGCCGAATACCGAGTCGTCCCCGTCTCATCCTGCTCCTGTCTGCGATCGCCAGAGGTCCCCGGTGCCTAACCTTCGGGAACGAACTTGTAGCCTGCGCCATGAATCGTTCGGAGATACCGAGGCTCGGCAGGATTCGGCTCCAGTTTCTGTCGCAACTTCAGAATCTGATTATCCACGGTTCTTGTCGAGGGGTACGACTCGTAGCCCCAGACCTCGGTGAGCAGCTGCTGGCGCGAGATCACGCGCATGGGGTTCTCGAAGAAGTATCGCAGCAGCTTGAACTCCTGCGCGGTCAGGCTCACCGGCCGTCCCGCCCGCACCACTTCCATCTGCTCCAGGTCGACGGTGACATCGCCAAACCCCTTTGTGGACGAAGGCTTCGCGCCCATGCGATTGCTCCGCCGAATCGCGGCCTGCACCCTGGCCAGCAGCTCTCGCGGGCTGAACGGCTTGGTCATGTAATCGTCTGCGCCAATCTCCAGCAGCAGCACCTTGTCGGCCACCTCGCTGACGGCGCTCAGGATGATGACAGGCAGATTCGGCTGCTGCTCCTTGAGGCTGCGGCAGACCTCGCGACCGGAGAGCCTGGGCAGCATCAGGTCAAGGACCACGGCCTCCACACCCGGCGCACTCGTCGCCGCCTTCGCATTCACACCGTCCGACAGCACCTGCACCTCGTAGTTCTCCCCTTCAAACAGACGGCGTAGCGTCTTCTGAATACGAGTGTCGTCCTCGATGACCACAATGATGCCCATAGCCAACCATTATCAGGCAAAGCTTGCACGAGCCGATCCACGGCACGCTGTATGCAGGACGTCGGCGCGACCGGCAGCGACGACGACAGAGACTCCGCCACCCCCCCTGACCCGCCCACGAAAATGGCCCCCCGAAGGGAGCCATCTTCACAACCGTTCCACAGCCAAACCACAGCTAATTCGTCACGATCTCCACACCGCGCCAGAACGCTACATGGCGCTTCACCGACTTCGCCGCGGCTTCGGATTCGGATAGTACCAGGCCGCATCCGGATTCTCCTGCCCATCCACCAGCACCGTGTAATACCGGGCCTGACCCTTCCACGGGCAGTTCGAACTCGTCGAACTCGGCTTCAAAAACGCCCGGTTCACTGCCTCTTCCGGGAAGTAAATGTTCCCTTCAATCGTCTCTACGGTATCGCTCTCCGCGATCGTCTGTCCGTTCCAAATTGCCTTTGCCATAAACGCCCTCTGACTTTTCAATGAGATACGGCTCACAAGTGCCAGGCAGATACAACCCGCCCGCGCACCCGGTCCGGTCGTGGTGGCCGAGTACAGCACAGATCATAGCACACTTCTACCGTAATTGGAAAGTATCCACCAAGACATCTACCAAAGATCATAGATCGCCTACCGCTTCTCAGACCTGCCTCCTCAGGCAACCGCCTCCACCATCGGACGCGTCGTCTCCGGATCCGGCCGCTTCAACTCCACGGGCTCTTCCTTCGCCTTTGGCGGACCGATCTTCTTCTGGTAGCTGCACGCCGGAGTCGTCGGAGCCGCCGTCTCGGCACCCTTCTTCGCCCGCCGCTTCGGCATCGCGTCGTGGTTGTTCGGGCACACCAGGAACGTGCCCTCGGCGTTGGCCACCTCCACCAGGTACGCCGAGTCGCACTTCGGACACGTCTGGTTCACCAGCAGCTGGTTGCTCGTGAAGTCGCACTTCGGGTAGCGCGTGCAGCCATAGAACGTGTCGCCGCGCCGGTTCTTGCGGACGGCCACCTCGCCGCCGCACTTCGGACACGGCACCTCCAGCAGGTCCTGCTTCACGTACTTGCACTTCGGGTAGCCCGAGCAGGCGATGAACTCGCCATACTGCCCGTCGCGCTGCAGCAGCGGCTTGCCGCACTTCGGGCAAGGCTCCTCCAGCTGCACCGGCGGCTTGCTCTGCACCTTCTGTGTCAGCTTGCGAATCGTCTTGCACGGCGGGTCTTCGTTGTACCCCGGGCAGGCCATGAACGGCCCCCACGGCCCGTTCCGCAGCACCATCGTGCGACCGCAGTTGTCGCAGGCCTCGTCTTCCTGATCGACGGCGTCGGCTCCCGGCGTGGTCAGGTCAGGCTTGGCCGAAACATTCTCCTTCGTGAAGTCGCAGCTCTCCGGCTCCACAATCAGCTTGCCGCCGACCTTCTT
>JAJZFE010000421.1 GCA_021798655.1 Acidobacteriota bacterium
GGCGACGATCTGGGCGACGATCTGCTCTGCGGACTGGCGGGAGATGGGGCGGTGGCAGTTGGGACAGTGGGGCTGGCCTACGGAGGCGTAGAGGAGGCGGAGGTAGTCGTAGATTTCCGTGATGGTGCCGACGGTGGAGCGCGGGGAGCGGGAGGTGGTCTTCTGCTCGATGGAGATGGCGGGGGAGAGGCCGTCGATGGAGTCGACGTCGGGGCGCTCCATCTGGTCGAGGAACTGGCGAGCGTAGGCGGAGAGAGTCTCGACGTAGCGGCGCTGGCCTTCGGCGTAGATGGTGTCGAATGCGAGGGAGCTTTTGCCGGAGCCGGAGAGGCCGGTGACGACGGTGAGGGTGTTGCGCGGAATGGAGACGGAGATGTTGCGGAGATTGTGCTGGCGCGCGCCGCGAACGTCGATGTGCGTGAGGTTCCTGCGCGGAGTCTGGGTGGAAGAAGCCAAGCTGCTAGTTTACTAGGTTTGCGTGAGGCGGGGCGAAGGATGGACTTTTCGGCGTCGCGGGCGACGGGAGTTTCAGGGGTGATGATCAAAACGGGACATAAGGAATATGATTAGACACTAGGACACAACAGATTCTTGATGGAACTTTTGACGGAATCGTCCAGAATAACCTTGGTATGTGCATCTAGCTTGATTCTGCCTTCTGGTATGGGCTACATGCGGCTTGCCGGGCCGAAGGAGACGTTTCCGCATGAGTTCCATGACTTCGATGATGTTGGTGGTGGGCGCGGTCTGTGCATCCCTGGCGTTTGGAGTGCTGCTGGCGTATGGCGCGTGCCAGGCGATGTTCAGCATGTTTCGCGTGCATGCGCAGTCGGCTGCGAGGCGCAGCCAGGCAGCGCGCGTGGGTATCAGCGCCGGGAACTGACGCTGGGAAACGAAACGGGGAATTAGCGGGCGTTACTGCGGTGGGGTTGAGCTGGCGGGGGGCTGGCTGGGTGGCGGCTGCGTCTTCGGCTTCTTCTGCTGCTGGGCCTGTTGCTGTCGCGCCTGTTCATCCAATTGCTGCTGTATCACTTTCTTCTGCGCCTGTTTTTGCGCCTGCATCTTGAGCAACTCCTGCATGACCATCTCAGGCGTGAGGTGCTTTGGAGTGGTACTGGGTGCTGCTGCGTTGGGCGCGGGCGCTGCGGACGCCGGGGCAGCGTTGGGCGCGGGCGCGGGGAGAACGGCGGCGGCTGGCGCAGGATGCGAGGCGCCGACGATGGGTGCGTTCAACGGCTGAGGGATGGTTGGGGAGCCTGCGAGGCTGTGGATTTCGGGTTGAGCTGAAGCGGTGGGCGACGGGAGCGGGGCGACGGGGGGCTGCTTGTCGACGCTGTCGTCATACATCGCATAGGCCTCGGAGTTGGGACCGGGGGGCGATGCGCCGCCGTTGCGCGGGGTGAGCTGGAGTTCGGGCGGAGTGTTTGCGCCGCCGCCGAGCAGCAGCACGTTGGTCCCGGTTCCGTCGAGCAGAGTGGCGAGAATGGACGAGATGGGTCCGGGGCCGTAGTTGCCGAAGACGCGCTGATCTTCGACGCCGCCGGTGATCTTGAGGCCGGTCTGGCGGGAGATGGAGCGGAGGATCTGGTTGAGGCTGGAGTTGTCGGCGCGGACCTGGAGTTGGCCGGCGGCGAAGGTGATCTCGGCGTGATGCGCAGGGTTGGCGGGAGGCAGGGATGCTGCGGGCGCGCCGGGAGGCTGGGGCTGCATGGTGGTCGGCTGCATGGGGGGCAGCGACTGGGCGAGCGTGCTGGTTGTGCTGGCGGTGGCGAAGACAGCGGCGAGCACGGCGGCGGCCAGTGGGACCTGCGGGCGCAGAGGATGGGTTCGGTGCATCTTGTGGTTGGGACGAGCGCGGCGGCGGGATGGTAGCTTCACCGCTCCAGAATAGCGTCAAACTGAATTGTGTGGCCTTCGAGGGTGGCGTTTGAGGGTGGAGGCGCTCCGGTCGGGGGAAGGTCAGGCTGGACTCAGGACGCCGGCCTCCGTATGCTGGGCAGGGCAGTTGGAGAGGGTTAGGAGCACTGTGTTGAGCGACAGCTGGAACCAGATGCGTTGCGGAGGGATGCGAGCGGGAGAGTTGCGCGGGTTGCTGCTGGCGCTCGCTTCGATCCTGCTGCTGGTGGTCGCTCCGGTGCAGTTGCAGGCCCAGAGTTGCACTACGCAGGCAAAGATGACCCCCGAGATGCGGAGTGGGCTGAGCAACGCGGCGCTGGGTCTGGCGCAATCGATTCAGGCGGGGAACGCGGCCAACGTGCAGGCGGCGACGATCGCGGAGTTTGCGAGTGCAGCGGCGTTTGCGCCGACGGCGGCACTGGTGCAGTCGGTCTCGTCGAGGGTGAGCAATGACGCGCTGCATGTGACGCAGATCTATGAGCTCGACGCGAGCGCGCGGAGCAGCACGGATACCTCCGACGCGGATTTTAGTTGTCCGTTGACGGGCACGACCTCGGAGACGGACTTCGCGATCTCCGGGCTGCCGCGCGGGCTGTACGGGTTTGCGATGGTGGAGGCGACGGGCGATCACCCGTGGCTGCTGGCGTTTCTGCTGCGGCAGGATGTGGGCGTGTGGAAGCTGGCGGGATTCTATCCGCGGGCGCGCGAGGCGGCAGGCCATGATGGGCTGTGGTATTGGACGTCGGCCCGCACCTATGCGAAGGCGGATGAACTTTGGCTGGCGTGGATTTTTTATGGCGAGGCCGACGAACTGCTGCGCCCCGCGAACTTTGTGACGAGCACGAACCTCGACCGGCTGCGCTCCGAGCAACGAGCCGCGGCGCCACCGGAGCTGGTGGGTGGCATTGGGGTGAATAATCCGTTGGTGGTTACGGCCAGTGGGAACGCGGGTGCGGGCGCACCGTATCGCTTCACCAGCATTGTGGCGGAAGGCTCCGAGGACAGCAGGCAGCTCAATCTGATTCTGCATTTGCGCGACGATGATGTTGCCGATGCTACGGCTGCGACTGCACGCAGTAAAGCGGCTGCACAGGCGTTCCTGGATGCGCATATTGAGCTGCGGCAGGCGTTCCAGAATGTCTGGGTGTTTGCGGATTCGGCTGGACATGAGCCGCTGGTAACCGAACAAACCATCTCCAATATCCCCTAGTATGGTGGATGTTCTTTATCCAGCGGAGGCAATGGATGAAGGCCGGGGAATGGCGGCGTGCGGTGGTTTTGGCGGCGCGAGGATCGAGTGAAGCGTCGGGGTTGGGCAAGAGAAGACAGCATCGTGTAAAGAAAAGAGAGTTTCGGAGAACGAGTTCATGGCAAGCGTACAGAAGTCCCTGGCACAGGCCATTCGCGAGCGGCGCTCGACGCCGAGCTTCGACGGAGAGCCGATCCCGCCAAGAGATCTGTGGCAGATTCTCGACGCAGGGTTGCATGCGCCGAGCGGCTACAACATGCAGCCGTGGCGGTTCATTGTGGTGCGGCATCCGGAGCAGCGGCGGCGGCTGCGCGCGGCGAGCTACAACCAGGCGAAGGTAGAAGAGGCGTCGGCGATTATCGTTGCGTGTGGGGACCGCGATGGCTGGCGGCGGGACCTGGAAGAGATGCTGCGGATGGGACGCGCGGGTGGCATGCCGGAGAGTTATGCGGCGCAGGCCGCGGCTAATGTTCCCAGCTATCTTTCGGAATTTTCTCGTGACGAGATGGCGGGCTGGCTGAACAAACAGGTAACGATTGCAACGACTACGATGATGTGGATGGCGGAGGTGCTGGGCTACGACACGGCGATGCTGGAGGGATTTGAGCAGCAGGGAGTGTGCGAGACGCTGCGGCTGCCGATGAGCTACTGGGTGGTGTCGCTGCTGGCGATTGGGCACCTGAAGGGAGCGGACAAGTTCGACGGCGGGCGCTTCGATCCGTCGCATACGGTCTTCGGGGAAGAGTACGGAAAGCCGCTGAAGTAGCCGCGTATGAGCCCTTCCCGCGAGTATCCGGACAGACCGATCCCAGGGGTGGGAGCGGTGGTGCTGCGCAAAACCGAGGGGCGGGTGGAGGTGCTGCTGGTGCGTCGCGGCACGGAGCCGATGATGGGAAGCTGGACGCTGCCGGGCGGTGCGATCGAGCTTGGGGAGACGGTCAGCGAGGCCTGCGTGCGGGAGTTGCTGGAGGAGACGGGGTTCAGCGTCGAGCCGGTTGCAGAGGTGGAGGCCTTCGACATCATCCACCGCGACGCTGACGGCCGCGTGCAGTATCACTACGTGATTGTGGACATGCTGTGCCGCACCAGAGGTGGCGAAATGTGCGCGGGCAGCGACGCGAGTGAGGTGGTGTGGGCGGACGCGGAGGCGATCCTTGAGCGCGGGGACTTCGCTTTGACGCCGCGCGCCTGTAGAGTGATACGCAGGGCTTTGATCATGGACGAGGGCTTGATATGAAGACGCTGGGGCGGTTGCTGCTGCTGGTAATTGTCGCTGGGCTGGCCCTGGGCGTCGTGTTTTACGAGCGTCCGCTATGGGTTTTACAGCAGGAGATTCACTTCGGCCTGTTCCTGCATCGCGTGCAGAGCAACTACGTGATGATGCCCGAGGGA
>JAJZFE010000125.1 GCA_021798655.1 Acidobacteriota bacterium
GTGTTGGTGGCGTCGTTGTCGAGCGTGCCGACGTAGTGCCAGCTGGGGTCCTTAGGCTGGTCGAAGTCGCCGGGCATCTCGGGAGTGGGTGCGAGGTTGCCGGTGGTGTAGCTCTGGCCGTGGAGGCGGGGGGCGTCGAAGGCGAGGTTTTTGGACCAGCCGCCGGCGGGGGTCTGGAAGGAGAGAAGGATGTCGCCGGTGCGGCGGGCGTCGTCGCTGCGGTAGAAGGCGGGGTCGGCGTGGAGGCGGAGGGCGCGGCCGGAGAAGCCCTGCCTGGGCAGCGGCGGCAGGTCGGTGAGGCCGGTGCGTTCGGCGGCGAGCGCGGCTTTGTCGGCGGCCATCTGCGCGGCGGAGCGCTGCAGGTAGTCGAGCCAGGCGCGCTGCCGGGATGCAGGAAGCTCGGCGCGGATGCGGTCGGCGGTCAACGGAGTGACGGGGGTGTTGGTGCCGATGACGGCCGCATGGAGCGGCAGGAGGACGACGACCGCGAGAGCTGCCAGTGTTCGCATAGGCACCATGCTATCGTCCGTGTGCGCGAGCGATGCCGCAGGTTGGAACGTGGGTGCTATGAGTCGGGCGGGTGGTGGGTGCGGAGGAGCGCGAGTGCTTCTTCGGTGGTGGTGATGGTGCCTTCGAGCTGGGCGTCTTCGGCGAGCGTGAGCAGCGAGCGGAAGCCTGCGCCAGGACGGTAGCCGGCGGCGATGAGGTCGCGGCCGGTGAGCAGCGGCCGGGGGCGGATGGCTTCGTCGCCGAGATGCTGCAGGCTGTGCTGCGCGAAGTCGTAGAGCTGGAGGTTGCCGTTGGAGCTGAGCGCGTCGGCGCGGTGCAGCGCGAGGTGCTCGTGGAAACGCGGCAGGCGGAGGAAGCGTTTGAGGGTGGACTGGCGCATGTTCTGGATGTCGCCAAACTGCATGTGGTGCTGGATGAGGGCGAGGATCTGGTCGCGGTCTTCGTGGCTGAAGCGAAGGCGATGGAGGATGGTGCGGGCGATAGCGACGCCGACCTCGACGTGTCCGTTGAAGCGGATGCGGTCGTTGGGTTTGGCGGGGTCGGGCGGAGTGAAGGTGGCGGGCTTGCCGATGTCGTGGAGCAACATGGCCCAGGCGAGCGTGAGGCTCGCGCCGGGGGGCAGGTGGTCGAGCAGCATGAGGGTGTGCGTCCAGACGTCGCCTTCGGGGTGGTACTGCGGGGGCTGCTGGACGCCGCGCAGGCGAACGACCTCGGGCAGCACGTGCTGCAGCAGGCCGGAGTCGAAGAGCAGCTCGAAGCCGCGGCGGGCGTGGCCTTCGGTGAGGATTCGGGTGAGCTCGTCGCGGACGCGTTCGGCGGAGACGATGTGGATCTCGGATGCCTGGAGCTGGATGGCGTGGAGCGTGCGCGGGTCGACGGTGAGGTGGAGTCGCGCGGCGAAGCGGACGGCGCGCAACATGCGGAGTTTGTCTTCGGCGAAGCGGAGGCGCGGCTCGCCGATGGCGCGGAGGATGCGGTGGTGCAGGTCGTCGCGGCCGCCGACGTAGTCGAGGAGGCAGGCTTCGAGCGGGTCGCCGTTGTGCCAGGCGAGGGCGTCGAGCAGGAGGCCGTTGAGGGTGAAGTCGCGACGGAGGACATCTTCGCGAGGGTCGGTGGAGAAGCGGACGGCGTCGGGGCGGCGGCCGTCGGAGTAGGCACCGTCGTGGCGGAAGGTGGCGACCTCGGTGGCGATACGGTGGTGGTCGATGTGGTTGAGGACGAGGACGACGCCGAAGTGCGCGCCGACGGATTCGGTGCGTGGAAAGGCGGCGAGGACGCGGTCGGGCGTGGCGCTGGTGGCAACGTCGAAGTCGCGTGGATCGAGGCCGAGGAGGATGTCGCGGACGCAGCCGCCGGCGAAGTAGGCGAGATGGCCGAGCTCGCGGAGACGGACGACGACGTTCAGGGCGGCGCGGTAGTGCGGATTGTCGGATGCGGTGGTCATGCTGTGTCGGTGCGCCAGTGCGGTGTGATGCGCTGTGTTGCTATCCTCTACACTTTAAGCTGTGGCGGATAGATTTATTCTCGGGATTGAGAGCAGCTGCGATGAGACGTCGGCGGCGGTGCTGCGGAACGGCGTGGAGGTGCTGTCGAATGTGGTGGCGAGCCAGCTGATCCATGCGGACTATGGCGGCGTGGTGCCGGAGCTGGCGAGCCGCGAACATCTGCGCGCGATCGTACCCGTGGTGCGCGAGGCGATGCAGCGGGCGGGCGTGGCGTACAAGGACCTGGACGCGGTGGCGGTGACGGAAGGGCCGGGGCTGGCGGGCGCGCTGCTGGTGGGCATCGTTTTTGCGAAGAGTCTCGCATTTGGACTGGGCAAGCCGCTGATCGCGGTCAACCACCTGGAAGGGCACATCCATGCGGTGCTGATGGAGCAGGAGTTTGCGGAGGCTGCGCGGTTGCTGGCGCTGGTGGTGAGCGGCGGGCATACGCATCTGTACCTGGCCGAGCGTGGCGAGAGCGGATGGCGGTATCGCAACGTGGGCAAGACGGTGGATGATGCGGCGGGCGAGGCGTATGACAAGGTGGCCAAGCTGCTGGGGCTGCCGTATCCGGGCGGGCCGTGGATGGACGCGCTGGCGGCGCACGGTGTCGCGGATCGCACGCTGTTTCCGTTTGCGCAGATCAAGCAGAAGGCGACGGGAAAGACGGCGCCGAAGCTGGCGCGCGAGTCCGCAGAGGCGCTGGAGGAGCGACGGTTCGACCTGTCGTTTTCGGGGATCAAGACGGCGGTGCGGCGGTATGTGGAGGTGCACGGGATGCAGGCAGCGATTGCAGCGCGCGGGGAGGCGCTGCGCGCGATGGGGCTGCACAAGGCCCGGCCCGATGCGGCGAACGTCGCGCTCGCGCTGCAGCACTTCGACGCGCAGACGCTGAACCTGATTGCGAGTTTTCAGAACGCGGTGGTGAAGAACCTGGCGCGCGCGACGTTCAACGCGGCGGAGCACTATGCGGCGCAGGGCGTGCTGGTGAGCGGCGGCGTCTCTGCGAACAGCCATCTGCGCGCGGTGTTTGCGGCCGCGGCGGAGCAGGCGAGGCTGCCCATCGCGTTTCCTGCGGTGGCGCTGTCGACCGACAACGCGGCGATGATTGCGGCGGCGGCGTGGCCGAAGTTCGTCGCAGGCACGTTTGCACCGAGCACGCTGGAGCCGACACCGCAGCTACGGCTGGGCTAGAATTGAGCTGCGTGCCTCTCGAACTCTTCAATACCCTTTCCGGAAACGTCGAACCTCTCTTTGCTGCGGATGGCGAAGCGCTGCGCTTTTACTGCTGCGGCCCGACCGTGTATGACTACGGGCATATCGGGAACTTCCGGACGTTTCTGCATGTGGATGTGCTGCGCCGGGCGATCAAGCTGCATGGCATGGGCGTGCGCCATGTGATGAACGTGACGGACGTGGACGACAAGATCATTCGCAATGCGGGCGCGGCGGGCAAGCCGATCGGCGAATACTCGGCCAAGTTCGAGCAGGCGTTCTTTGACGACATGAAGGCGCTGGGGTGCGAGACGCCGGAGGCGATTGCGCGCGCGACGGAGAATATTCCGGAGATGGTCACGCTGATCGAACGGCTGGCCGCGCAGGACATTGCGTACCAGACCGAGGACGGGAGCTGGTACTTCCGGATCAAGCGGTTTGCAGAGTACGGCAAGCTGTCGAAGAAGGACCTGGACGGGATTGAGGACGGCGCGCGGATCGACTCGGATGAGTACGAGAAGGATTCGGCGCGGGACTTTGCGCTGTGGAAGTCGGCCAAGCCGGGCGAGACGAGCTGGGAGACGGCGATAGGCAACGGCCGGCCAGGGTGGCATATCGAGTGCTCGGCGATGGCGCTGAAGTACCTGGGCGAGAGCTTCGATCTTCATGCGGGCGGCGAAGACCTGATGTTTCCGCACCACGAGAACGAGATTGCCCAGAGCGAGGCGTGCACGCACAAGCCGTTTGCGCGGCACTGGTTCCATGTGCGGTTTCTGCTGGTGGAAGGCCGGAAGATGTCGAAGTCGGAGGGCAACTTCTACACGCTGCGCGACCTGCTGCTGAAGGGGTATCGTGCGTCGGCGATCCGGTTTCTGCTATTGAGTGTGCCGTATCGGCAGCAGCTGAACTTTACGTTTGATGGGCTGGCTGCGGAGACGGCGGCGGTCGATCGGCTGCGGACGTTTGCTGCGCGGGTTCGCGAGGGCAAATGGCTGGAAGGCGCGGCGGACGCGGAGATGGCGGCGGCCATTCGCAAGGCCGAGGACGGATTTACAGCTGCGCTGGGCAACGACCTGAATACGGCAGAGGCGCGCGCGGCTATCTTCGACATGCTGCGCGCGGTGAACACGGCGGCGGACCAGGGCAAGCTGACGCGGATGGACGCGGAGGCGGCGCTGGCCGTGCTGGCGACGTTCGATACGGTGTTTGCCGTGCTGGAAGACAACGACGCAGCTCTTACCAAGGCGGCGCTGGCGTGGGCCGAGGCCGAGGGCCGGCTGGGCGACGTGACGC
>JAJZFE010000235.1 GCA_021798655.1 Acidobacteriota bacterium
TCCCAATGCCTTTCGTACCGCCACCGCATCCGGGCCCGTTCCCTCGGTGATAATCTGCCGGGTCTTCTTGTTAATCTCAGCTTTCAACTCCGTGGGTGTCAGCTTTTGCGGCTCCTTAATCGATGCGACTGCTTGGTCGAATATGTTCTTTAGCTCGACCACCTCGCTGAAGCGCTTCGTCAGGATCGCGCTTGGCTCCGTCACGATGGAGACCTGTGGATGCTCACCCCGGTTGCTGCGAAGCTCGCGCGGGTCGATCCCCAGCCCTTTGGAAGTGCGGTTGGTGTGAGGATCGAGCAGCTGTCGATTGTAGGGGTCGAGAGCACGGGCTACAGCTCGCTGCGGCTTGATGTCAGGAGCGCCAACGGGTAGTACCTCATCGATGTCAAATGTCAGTGCACGGTCCAATACAAAATTCTTCTCGCCCGATTGGATCTTCTCCTGACGTTCTTTGCCGACTCCCAACTTCATCTCATCGAGTTGAGCGTCGACCGCTCGGGCGTCGGTTCGACGCTGGTGTTCCTGCTCCTTCCATTGTTCCTTGGTCGTTGCCCTGTCGGTAGCCGTTAGCCCCGTAGCCGTCATTCCTGTCGCTCCGGTTGTTGCGACAGCCCCGGCGATGACCGGAGCCGCTGCTGCCGCTCCCGCCGCCAGTGCAATCGCAAACGAGACATCTCGCACCGTCTCAAGGTTCTGTACCACGCCCTCCGCCCCGCCAATCGTGGCGCGCACGTAGGCGTTCCACGTAGCCATGTCCTCCTTGTACTCTGCGTCGGCGAGCGACAACAGCCGGGCGGCGGCTGCCAGGTCGCCGCGATCGCAGGCCACCAGGCCCTGCTCTACGGCGCTCTTCGGATTGCCCCACATCCCGATGTACGGCGGCGTTACGCCTGCCTTGATGTCGGACGCGATCCCAATCAAGGCCCTGGGCTTCTTGACCACGTCCCACAGACTTTCCACGCCGCCCTGATACTCGGCCAGCGTATCGGTCTGGATCTTGCGCCCATAGTCTGCCGCGCTGCGTACTCCCTCCAGCGTATTGCGCAGGCGGCGGATCGCTGTCTGCTTGTACTGCGCGAACTGCTCCTGAGTAAGTTTCCTGACGCCGTCGGGAAACTTCACCTCGATCAAGTCCTCGGCCGCCGCGGCATCTCGCGCAAGGCCGATTCCGGAGGCTTTGCGCACCGTCAACGCAGAGTTGCCATGCTCGATGCTGTGAGCGCTACTCTGCGCGTCGGCCTCCAGACTGGCATCGCCAGGAGCCGCTCCACCACGCGACTGTTGCACCACATGCGCCAGTTCGTGCGCCAGCAGCCGCCGCCCGCTGTGCGAGTCCGGCGCATAGCGCCCCTGGTTGAAGACGATCTTGTTTCCCACCGTGTACGCATTCGCCGAGACCGCTCGCGCGGAACTTGCTGCCGCATCGTCATGGAAGATGTGCACGCTGCTGAAGTCGTGCCCAAACCGCGACTCCATGAAGCAGCGCGTGGATTGGCCCAGCGGACTGCCTGCGCCGCGCAGCACATCGTGCACCACCGGCGGTGCCATCAGAGGCGATCTTCCTCCCGCTGCATCACGCTGCAGCATCTCTCCCGGCTTCTTCTTGCACTCTTCGCACGTCCCACCGCACGCGCATTCGCGCTGTAGCGGCGCAGCATTTCCAATCTTCGACAACGACCACTCTGGCCGCGCACTCGTGCCCCCGACCACCACACGCGAGACCCGTTCGGCCTCCTGCTCATACCTGTCGCCTGGCCGGTTGATGGGCAGCGGCTTCAGCCCGATTCTCACCGGCGCTGTGGCTTTGACGTCGTGTGCGAGGCCTGCGGTGCTCATGGTTTGCCCTCTTTCACGTGGGGGCATGATGTGATAATCGATCGGCCCAGGCTGCCGCCGAAGCTTCTCGCTCCCGCGAGCCCCGGTTCCAGCGTCCTTTGGCCCAGCCGCACAACCGGCGTTCGGCGCGACCGCCCTATCGAGGCCCGAGTGGCCGGGTCGGCCAATGCGCGGGCCATCTCCGTCTTCAGTCCGTCCACAAGCGTATGCTGATCCAGCGGATCGATCCCGCGCAGCACCAGTCGTTCGATGAGCAACGTCACACGCCGCTCGCTCATACCCACCCCCTGATCTCCATGTCGGCCAGCGGACGTTCCGCCTTCTCAACCTCCATGCGCGTGGCCTGGAGCACATGCGCCATGGCGATGGAAACGTCTTCCTCAGCCGCCAGAAATGCCGCATTCAGCGCGATGTTGCGTATGCTGCCGCCCGGGACATTCAGCCTCGCCAGCCGCTCCGGGTCGAGCGCTTCGGTCGGGGTTTGTTCCGGAAATACCCGGCGCCAAATGGCCTCGCGCTGTCTGACGTCCGGAGAAGGGAAGTCGACCTGGAAGCGCAGCCGTCGCTGGAATGCCTTGTCCAGCGACGATTTCATATTCGTCGTCAGGATCGCGATGCCCTGAAACGTCTCCATGCGTTGCAGCAGATAGCCAACCTCGATGTTGGCGTAACGATCGTGACTGTCCTTCACCTCAGCGCGCTTGCCAAAGAGCGCATCGGCCTCATCGAACAGCAGTACCGAGCCGCCGGTTTCGGCTGCATCGAAGACCTGCTTCAGGTTCCGTTCCGTCTCGCCGATGTACTTGCTCACCACGGCAGACAGGTCGATGCGATAGAGGTCGAGATCCAGTTCGGCGGCCAGTACCTCAGCCGCCAGCGTCTTGCCGGTTCCGCTCGGTCCGGCGAAGAGTACGCTCAGGCCCAGCCCGCGCCGTCCGCGGTCAGCAAAGCCCCATTGCTCGTATACCCGCATCCGATTGCGCGACTGCGCCGCCACCTGGAGTAGCGTCTGCTTCTGCAACTCCGGCAGGACCAGATCGTCCCAGCGCGCCGAGGGTACGATGCGCTCGGCCAGCGCCTCCAACCGCGGCCGTGCGACGGCCCGGCAGGCATAGGCCAGTTCGCGCTTGCTCGAAGACCGTTGCCGAGCCCCTGTTCCTATCCGCAGGATCGTCTCCGCGCTGAGCCTGAACTGCTCCGCAAGGTAGTCAATGGCATGGTGGCTGCGTCCGGGTTCAACTCCGAGCGCTGCGCACCACATCTCGCGCTGTCCGCGTGGATCCGCCTTGTTCACCTCATGCTGCTCCACCGCGCGATGCAGTCGCAGCGGGTCGCGGGTGGCGATCACGAGCGGCCCCGGCAGCCGTTCGGCCAACTGGTGCGCTGCGGCGCAGGGCGTCTCGCCTTCCCACTGCAGCAGCAGCATCGCCGGCAGCAATACGGTCTCGCGCGCCCACAGGACGGCGAACTGATCCAGTTCTGCTCCCGGCCCCGGCGTGTCTTCGGCGTGCAGCACATACAGTGTCCGCCCCGTCCGCTCAGCCACCGCTGCGGCGATCGCCTCATGCGCCTGCGGGTCGTCGCCGAAGAGATGAATTGCGGTGTCGGCGGCCCTGTCTGCGACGATCGCCGCCAGTGTCTCGCCCGCCAGTCGCCAGTGGTCTTCATACAACCAGGCGGCTTGTTCGCGGTGGCGCAGAATAGGTTCCAGCCGCTGGTCCAGTTGGTTGACGCCAGCAAGATAGTGCAGTATGCGCTCGTCGATGCGCAGCGGTGCAGACGTCAAGCCATGGCGAATGTCGATCTCGATCAGCCGTTCGATGCGCAGCGGACTGCCCGGCGCCAGCGCGCCCCAATGCGCCTCCGGCAACATAGCCATGGCCAGTGCGAAGGTCACTCCGCTGCCCTGTGAGCGGCCGGATAGTTCCGCACAACGTTCGGCCAGCGCAGACTCCATCTCCACGCCCGCGCACAGCAGCAACAGTTCACGCTCAAATCGGCTCAGCTTGAATATCCCGGTTAGTTCGTCGATCGCAGTCGGGCGTTCTCCCGCTTCGGCGGTGCACTCCAATAGGTCCTCCGTTTCGCTGGAGAGTTCGACGTGAAGATCACTCAGGCGCCGTTGCAGCGCGGCAAACTCTCGCACCAGTGCAGCCTGATTGCGTTCCGTCCATGCGCTCATAGCGTCACCCATGGTCCCTTGAAGACGGGTGGAAAGACCGTCATGTCGACGGCGATCTGGCTGGTTACGCCATCCAACTGCAACCGCGCCAGCAGTGGCGTTGCTGCGGGCAGGCCCGTATCGAACTGGAAGGTCAGCGATGACGTAACACTGCCCGGGAAGAATTGCGCCGATGCGCTCTTGCTCACCAGCGGCGTCGCTGTAGTGCTGAGCGCCAGCGTCGCGCTCTGGCCTGCGAAGACCGGCGGAACGATGCCAGTAATCGTAACCGCAGTCAGCATTGTTCCCGTCACAGGTGCTGACGCGGCAGTCTGGGTAGGAATCGTTGGCGAGATCGCGAAGGGCAGCGCATTGGTGGTCTGTTCCACCAGCTTTCCAGTTGGATCGACGAACTGCACCGTCAGGTCGTAGACGCCCGCCGGATACGGACTGCCCCCCTCGGGCGGCAGCGTAAATCCAAGGCCG
>JAJZFE010000190.1 GCA_021798655.1 Acidobacteriota bacterium
AGACGCGGAAGACGGTGCTGGCGCAGTTCAGAAACCCGACCGCGCAGCAGGACGCGTTGCAGAGCTTCAATGCGCCGCCGGTGGCGACGCAGGCTGCGGCGGCGAAGAGCGGCGCGGGGTTGAACGGCAAGCCGGAGACGCCGCTGGATACGATGGCGGGGCTGCTGCTGGGGAGCCCGGAGTTTCAGCGGCGGTAAGTGCTTTTCCGTCGGATGTAGTCGCCGCCGAAGATGCAGATTCCTCCGCTGCGCTGCGGAATGACAAGTCATGAAGGTTGCGGAATGACGAGTTATGAAGGTTGCGGAATGACGAGTTAGGAAGATTGCGGAATGACAAGTTATGAAGGTTGCGGAATGACAAGTTATGAAGGCTGCGGAATGACAAGTCATGAAGATTGCTGGCGACTACAGCCGAGAGTGAACTGCCCTAAGTGCCGGTCCTCGTTGCGATTGGCGCGTATTGTGAATGTGTGTGGGTGGGGCAGGGCAACTTTGTGGGCGGGTTGGCGTTCAGAGGGATAGGCAGTACCGATGCGGTCGAGGCAGACGTTGAGGCAGAAGGAGTAGCGGCGATGGGAAACAGGACGATCTTTACCGATGCGAGCGACTGGGGCTGCGACCTGCAGGGGCGGGACCTGCCGCGACGGAATGCAATGACGCGGCGCGGATTTATGCGTGGCGGTGCGCTGGCGCTGGTGGGGACGAGCGTGGTGCCGGCGTTTTTGACGCGCTCGATTTATGCAGAGATGGACAAGGCGGCGGCCGGGAACAAGAAGCTGGTGGTGATCTTTCAACGCGGCGCGTGCGATGGGCTGAACGTGGTGGTGCCGTATCGGGAGAAGAACTACTATGCGATGCGGCCGACGATTGCGATCAAGCCGAACGAGGTGATCGACCTGAACGGGTTCTTCGGGCTGCATCCGCAGATGGCGGCGATGAAGCCGTTGTATGACCAGGGACACCTGGCGATCGTTCATGCGGCGGGGTCGCCGGACCCTTCGCGGTCGCACTTTGACGCGCAGGACTATATGGAGAGCGGGACGCCGGGCGTGAAGGTGACGCAGGACGGCTGGTTGAACCGCGCGCTGCAGAACGGGCCGGCTCCGCTGCTGCAGAACGGGAGGCCGACGGCGTTTCGGGCGGTGGCGCTGGGGACGGAGGTTCCGCGGACGCTGCAGGGGAAGATTCCGGCGATTGCGGTGGCGAACCTGGCAGACTTTTCGGTGGCGGGGCGGGGTCCGCAGACGTCGCCGATCTCGAATGCGTTCCAGGCGATGTATGACGAGTCGACGGATTCCGTACTGCACGGTACAGGAGAGGAGACGTTCGAGGCGGTGAAGATGCTGAAGGCGGCGGACCCGGCGAAGTATCAGCCGGCGGCGGGGGTGGTGTATCCGCAGGGAGCGTTTGGCAACAGCCTGAAGCAGGTGGCGCAGTTGATGAAGGCGAACCTGGGGGTGGAGGCGGCGTTCAGCGATATTGGCGGGTGGGACACGCACCAGAATCAGGGGGGGGCGAGTGGGCAGCTGGCGAATCGGCTGAAGGAGTTTTCCGAGGCGATTGCGGCGTTCTGGCTGGATATGGGCGACGAGGCGGAGAACATGACGCTGGTGACGATGAGCGAGTTTGGCCGGACGGCTCGGCAGAACGGCACGGGCGGGACCGATCATGGGCACGCGAATGTGATGTTTGTGCTGGGCGGGCAGGTGAAGGGCGGCAAGGTGTATGGCAAGTGGCCGGGCGTGGGCAATGACCAGTTGAACGAAGGCCGCGACCTGAAGGTGACGACGGACTTTCGCAATGTGCTGGCCGAGGCGGCGTATCGGCAGCTGGGAGCGCGGAACCTGGAGGCGATCTTCCCGAACGCGCAGGTGACGCCGAGTGCGTTTCTGAACTTTGCGTAAGGCGGCGGTCGTGTCTGGCTGATTGAAAGTATTTATCGGTTTGGACAAAACTATTTTCGCTGGATGCCGTTAACGAGTAGGTACGACAAGACAGCCGGCGCCAGCACTCCCCACGGTACCGGTTTCCCCTATCCGCATTAACCCTCCCTACCTTCCCCCTGGGGGCTCCCGCGAGAGCGGTTGAGCCCCTACGGCTCTTTAGAGGGGTTTTTGGACGGGGGTAGAAGCAGGTCGGGAAGCAGATTCCTCCGCTTCGCTGCGGAATGACAAATCGTGAAGATTGCTGGCGGCTACACCTGAAAGGGAACTACGCCAAGGGGGGCGGGTGTTAGCGGAGGGTCTCGTCAAGGAAGCGCTGGATGCCGGCGGTGAGGGAGGCGTCGTCTGCGGGCTGGACGGCGAGCAGGGTTTTGGGGTCGCGGGCGTTGCGCAGCGGGGGTGGCAGGGGGTTATTGCTGTGGACGATGAGGAGCTTGGGGGTGGGGGAGGTGGCCAGCGGCTGGGCGAGCGGAAAGCGGTCGTGGAAGAGCAGCGAGGCGGGCACGGCGCGGGAGCGCGGGTCGGCGGCGACGCGGGCGAAGGTGTCGCCGTCGGGTGCGTCGAGGATGAGGGCCGGGCAGTTGACCGCGGCGGTGGAGCAGAGGTCGAGCGCAAGGGGCGCGGCGAGATCGTGGCCGTAGACGACGATGGAGGCAGCGGCGAGGTGGCGCTGGTCGAGCAGGTAGTTGAGCGCGGTGTGCGCGTCGGCCTGCAGGGTGGCCTGGCTGGGGTGGGGCGAGGCGCTGCGGCCGTAGCCTCGGTAGTCGAAGAGGAGGACGTTGAGGCCGAGGCGGTGGTAGAGCGCGGCGGTGGGGAGGGCGTCGGCCATGTTGCCGACGACGCCGTGGAGCAGAAGGACGGTGCGCGGCGTGGACGTGTCGGCGGGCAGCCACCAGCCGTCGAGCTGCGGCTGGCCGGTGGAGTCGACGCCGAAGTGGACGTCGGAGAAGGGCAGGCCGAGCGCGGCGGGTGTGGAGGCGAGGGTGTGCGTGGGCTGCAGAACGAGCATCCAGGCGCTGCGGGCGTAGACGATGCACAGCGTGAGATAGGCGAGAATGAGAGAGGCACCGAGGACGGCGGCGAGTCCCTTGACGATGAAGTAGGGGTCGACGATCTCGGGTTCGGCGGGACGGCTGGCTGCGGGACGGTTTGCGGCGGGCTTGCGGTGTGGGTGCTTGGGCATGGTTCGAGGGCTACTCCTTCAGCATCTCATGCCGAGGGTTTGGCGATTGCAACAACAGTGCAAGGAGGCTCTGATCAAGTCGAGTCGCCGCAAGCAAAACGCAGATTCCCTTCGGGAATGACAAGCCAGATACGTAGTTCAGAGTTGATCAGAGTGTTCTTGAAGGAGGCAGGGTTTGGCGGAGTGGGTTCGGTTGTGCGGAGTGGGCGAGGCACCAGCGCCGGGAGCGGCGATGGAGGCGGAGGCGCGCGGTGTGGCGGTGTGCCTGGCGAATGTGGGTGGGCGGCTGAACGCGCTGGACAACTGGTGTCCGCACCGGCGGGGGCCGCTGGGGCAGGGCTGGGTGGAGGGAAACGCGGTGGTGTGTCCGTGGCACAGCTGGGAGTTCGACGTGGAGACGGGCGTGGCGGCGGCGCCGGAGAAGGCCCGGGTGGCGGTGTTTCCGGTGAAGATCGAGGGCGACGACGTGCTGCTGGAGCTGGAGTAGCAGAGTTTTTACGAAGATCGCACGCTGAAGCATGATTTAGGGTGATTTACTCAGGCGGGACTGCTAAAATCTATAAAATCCACTCCTCTGCAAAGAGGAGAACTGTAGTGGGATACGGAATGCAGGCAATACTCGCGCTCGAAGATGGGCGGCTCTTTCGCGGCAAGGCCTATGGCGCACGCGTAAGCAACAACGGCAACCACGCGGAACGCGTTGGCGAAGTCGTTTTCAATACCTCATTGACCGGCTACCAGGAGATCTTTACCGACCCGAGCTATGCGGGGCAGATCGTGGTGCTGACGAATCCGCACATTGGGAACTATGGGACGAGTCCGAGCGATGCGGAGTCGGTGCGGCCGTACATCGAAGGGCTGGTGGTGCGGGAGTTTTCGCCGGTCAGCTCGAACTGGCGCAGCACCGAGGTGGCGGACGAGTACCTGGAGCGGAGCGGGGTTCCGGTGATCGGGGAGATCGACACGCGGGCGGTGGTGCGGCATCTGCGGGCGCATGGATGCCTGCGGGGCGTGCTGTCGACGGATGTGTCGAATCCGGATGCGCTGGTAGCCAAGGCGCGCGCGCACAAGACGATGGCCGGGACCGACCTGGCAAGCGTGGTGACGACCAAGGCCGCGTATACGTGGGATGCAAGCGAGCCGAAGAATGAGACCGGCGACGCGCTGCTGCCGGCGACGTCCGAGGCCGGAAAGACGATGCACGTGGTGGCGTACGACTTCGGCATCAAGCAGAACATCCTGCGGATGCTGGCGCGCGAGAACTGCCGGGTGACGGTGGTTCCGGCAAAGACGCCGGCGGCCGAGGTGCTGGCGATGAATCCCGATGGCGTGTTC